>JAIORC010000359.1 GCA_021108335.1 Phycisphaerae bacterium | reverse complement strand
ATGACGAATACGTAGTAAATGCGGAACGTTACAGTGTGAACCGTGAAGAAGTCGCGGGCGACGATGTCGGCAGCGTGATTTTTCAAAAAGGTTCGCCAGTTCTGCGATGGCGGCTTGGATTGCTTAATCATGTACTTCGCGATGGTAGATTCGGCGACTTTATATCCGAGCAGAGCCAGTTCCGATTTAATGTGCGGCCTGCCCCAAAGCGGATTTTCTCGCGAGAGCCAGCGGATTAAATCCCGAACTTCACGTGCTACGCGCGGTCGGCCCGATTTGCCGCGAGACTTCCATTGCCAGTAAAGCTTGAATCCCCGCTGATGCCATTTGAGCACGGTTGCCGGTTGGACGATGAGTAGCGAATCGCGCCAGCCCGGCCAGAAGCGAGAAAGCACAATCCAGAACAGCCGGTCGCGGTTTTTAAGTTTCGGCGTTTTACCCTGCCGCTGAAGAACAACCAACTGCTGACGCAGGGCCAGATTTTCGGCGAATAGTCCAGCGCAACCGCGAAGCAGTATCCTAATCGCAGCCAACCACAAACAAACAAATTCCATAATCCAGATTCTCCCGGTGCATAGAAAATCTGAGATTTTACAGAAAATCATTGAGGCATATACGTCCAAGTTTCGTCCAGCACCTGCGTATTCCGGGAACCCTCCCAAGGTGGCCCATTTTGAAGCGCCCATCAGTGGCCCATTTTAAGCGCCTCCTGACAGCGGAGATTCTGGCGACGCTCCGAAAGCGAAAGAACAGGCCATAAATTCCGGCCGACGACCGAACAATTAACTCGGAATTGGACATGAATTGCAAATCATCAATTTGCAAAGGCCCTATTTGTATTTTATGTTGACCTTTTTTGCCTGTTCCTTCAGCGTTTTCAGAACTTGCTGGTCGAAACTATCTCCGGTGTCCTTGCTTTTTTTCAGAGACTCCCTTATGTATTCAGCCCGCTTGATGGATAGGTCCTTGATCTGCTTGTGGATTTTCTTTCGCTTGGACTTCATGTCCGCGATATATTTTTTCTGCTCTTCGGGCGACATTTTTCTCATCTGTTTTGGCAGGTGTTCCGACTTGATTTTTTTCAGATCGGCTTTCCCTTCATCGAGTGCCTGAACGAGGTCCCCGCTGCCGGCTTGGCGGCTATTGGAGGCGTATTCAGCACGATCAGCGGCAGCAGGGGAGGGTTTCATGCTGGCGGCTGAGTAGTTGAGTAGCGTAGCTTTACTCTGCTCTCTGGCGGTGCCGTAGACCACGACCGTCTTTACCAGCATGGTATTCAGTGTTGAGAGCTTCTTGTCGTATGGAGTGGCAATGTCCTTTACGCCGCCGTCCTGCGCGATGGCAAGGAACACCCCCTCGGACCGCAAGGCAATCTCTTTCCAGACCTTACGTGTTTCGGTATTGCCGCCGCAGAGAATAGTGTTGACGTAAATACGCCGCTCGATGGCGGATTTGGCGATCTTATCGTAGGTGGGTACGTCTTTGTATTCATTGTGCGGAGGCGAGTCGCCGACGAGATAGATGATCCGCAGAGTCTTTTTATCCTTGGACCATTTGAGCTTATTGACTGCGTCATAAAGGGCTTGGTTGACGTTTTCTGGCGTGTCGCCGCCGCCGTCGGCTTTGAACTTCATCAGGTCGGTGTAAACCTGGTCGATGTTATCCGTCAGGTCGAAAACCTTTGTAACGTACTTGTCACCCTTATCGCGGAATGCGACCAGGCCGATACGAACTTTGGGCTTGGGTTTGCCCGTGACTACCTGGTTGGCGATGCTCCATATTTTTTGCTTAGCCGCATTAATCAACCCACTCATCGAACCAGTTGTATCCAGTACGAACGCCACCTCGACGACCTGTTGATCCTTGGGCGGCACTTCTTGGGATGACCTGGCCTCCTGGACAGTCGCAGCCGATATCATGATGCCCAGTGTTGCAATCAGTGTTAAAAAATTCTTTCGTTTCATGGTCGTTCTCCTTCACGTTCAGATTTATGATTCATTTCGGTTGTGCGTTCTAAATAATTCGACGTTCCCATGTGAAGAAAGTTCCTTCTTTTTTGGTGTTCCTCCCAAAATGATTTATAATGTCCCAACGGTTGATCGAATTTATTGGCTATGGCGTGTGAGGTTTTGCCCCCGGAAAGCCGTTTTGTCTTGGTGTGTCCACCGACACAAAAGTTCTTACAAAATAAGAACTTAAGCGGGATTCAAAATCCCGTTGCCGCAGCGGTGGTTCGTCAAAGGGCTTGCGCTGTCAGAAAGAGGCCTTGCCCTTTCGTGTAAACAGGTCGTATAGGGTTGGAATAACGATCAAGGTCAGCACACCCGAAACTGCAATACCACCGATGGAAGCAATGCCGATACCGGTACGATTTTCGCTTCCAAGCCCTTGGCCAATAGCCAGCGGAAGCATGCCCAAAACAGCGGCCATCGTAATCATGACAATTGGCCGAAACTGCTCCGTGGCTGCTTTGACCATGGCAGCATGCGGCGGCGTATCATGTGCGACAAGGTGGTTAGCCCGATTCATAATCAAAATAGCGTTGTTGACTACAATGCCTATGAGCATCACCCCGCCAAGCAGCACGAAAATCGACATGCTGACACCTGTCAGATAAAGCGCCCAGAGCATCCCCACCAAGCCCAGCGGGATCGTCAGCAGGATGATTAATGGTTTGACGAACGATTCAAGAATAGCCGCAAGAAGAAGGTAAACCAGCACCAACGCGATTAACGCGGCCTCAGAGAACAACCCAAAGGCCTCTTCCAATTGCTCGTACATTCCCGTAAATCCGTAATTGTAACCCGGCGGCAGACTAGCCTTGTTATCAATCTCCTGCGAAATTTGTTGCACTACGGTTCCAAGAGGCGTGCCCCTCTTCAGATTTGCAAATACCTGCGAAATCCGTTGCTTGTCTTTTCGCGTGATCTGAATGGGCGCGATGGAGGAATCAATCCTGGCCAAAGCCGTCAGCGGTACAGGCCGACCGGGTTCGCCGGGAAAGAGAAATTCTTCAACTTGCGTTTTGCCGGGGCGGGGAGCGAATTTCACACGAATATCATACGTTCGGTCGCCTCGTTTGAAGGTAGCCGCCTTGATACCTTCCAGATTGCCCCTCAAAGCCATGCCCATACCAAGGACAGGTGTTTTCAGGTCCGCCAGTACCGGGCGGTTCGGTCGGACCAATAATTCCGGCTTGCCAAGCCGGACGGTATTGTCAGGGTCAAGCGTCCCATCCACATTGGCGACTATCCCCGTGATTTGCTCAGCCAACTGGTCGAGTTTTTCGAGATCGGTTCCCGCGACTTCCATCCACACCGGGGACATCTGCCCTCCAACAGGGGTAGGAATTCCCACCGACAGAATACTGTCCGGGTAGTCCTTCAAAGCACGTCGGGCTTCTACCTGTAGCTGACTTATAGCCTCGTCTCGCCGGGTTTTGTCCTCGAAAGTCAGGAGAACCTGTGCCAGATGGACGCCTTCGGAAGACATGCCGATAACTCCCTCGACCTTACCCACAGTCGTCAGAGTATCTTTCAAACCCGGCAGCGATTTCAACCGCTCCTCGATCTCCTGGACCCGTTTAGTCGTACGCTGCATATTGTAGTGGGGCGGAAATTCCACCTTAACGAACATCTGTGCCTGGTCGTATTCTTCGATGAAGGTAAACCCGATTTTTGGTACCAGAGCAAAAGAAAGAATCAGCAAGCCGCACAATCCCAGCATAATCAAGGCTGCCAGCCACCGCTTTCCGGCAAGGAATTTAAGAAGCGACCCATATCCATTCTGAGCCAATGCCATCGCGCCATTGAAGACTTCTTCTACGCGACCGAGGGTTTTGGGGGTCTTCTTGTCCTCTTTGTGTTTCAGCAGGAGCGAAGAAAGGATGGGGGTTAGCGTAAACGATATGACCAAGGATGCGAACGTAACAATAACCATTGTCATTGCAAATGGCTTGAAAAACAGGCCCATCATCCCTCCCATCGTCGCAATCGGGACTAAAACCACGATATTGGTACCCGCCGACGCCAGAACGGCGGCTGCGACTTCCGAGGTGCCCCGCCGGGCCGAGATGGAAGGACTGTGCTCCTCCGCAAGGTGCCGAATAATGTGCTCCAGAACCACAATGGAGTTGGTAACCAGTACGCCGACAGACAGTCCCAATGCCAAAAGAGTTGACATGTTCAGCGTAAAATTCATCCACTTCATAAACAAGACGGAAATTACAATTGAAACAGGCATGGAGATAGCCACGATCAAAGTGGACCGAATATTAAACAGAAACAGAAAGAGAATCGCCGCCGTCAGGCCGATTCCTTGAAAAATGTTAATCTGTGCGGCATCTACGGACGCTTGAACGAAGTCGCCGTCGTCAATCACCCAGATCAATTCCATGCCACCGGGCAGTTCCTTCTGCAACAGGGCGAAAACTTCCCGCACCCGATTAACCACTTTTACGGTGTTGGCGTCCGCCTTTTTGACCACGCGTATGCCAATAGCCGGCCGACCGTTAATGAAAGTTGCCTGCCGTCGCTCTTCCGTTCCCGAAACGATGGTCGCGATATCCCTGATATAGCAGCGGGAGCCGTCTTCCGTAACGGCTTCCAACGAACCAATTTCTTTGATGGCCTCGAAATCGGCGTCGAATTTAACGATGAACTCCGAGCCGTTCTGCTGAATTCGTCCAGAAGGAATCTTGCCAATGCCAGCCTTTAGAACCTGGACGATGTTAGTTGTCAGCAAACCACGAGCGGCAAGAGCATCACGATCCAACAGGACGTGCACCTCGCGTTCAGCCCCGCCGGTGAGTTGAACGTCGGCTACACCCGAAAGAACGGAAATACGATCCCGAAGCTGGTTGTCCGCATAATCGTACAACTCATCAAGCGACATTTCTCCAGTTAAGGCAAAGCTGGCAATTGGCTTGGCGTTGATATCAAACTTTATTACTTTGGGCTTTTCGACGCTTTTGGGCAATTCATTCGCGATCAGGTCGAGTTTCTCTCGAACGTCGTTGGCGGCAATGTCAACATCAACGTCCAGGTTGAATTCCAGAAGAGTTTGACAAACATTCTCCATGCACGAACTGGTTACATGCTTCAGCCCGTCAATGGAAACAACAACATCTTCTATCTTCTTGGCAACGTCGGTTTCGATTTCCTCCGGACTGCCGCCAGGGTAAACCGTAACGATCGTAACGTAAGGCACGTCTATCTTGGGCAGGTTTTCCACGCCCAGCTTGTTGTAGGCGTTTAAGCCCAGCAAAACCAGCGCGATAATGCCGGAGCACATTGCAACCGGGCGTTTGATGGAAGCATCGGAAAGAAACACTATTTTTTCTCCCGTAACACCCGAACACTGGATTTGTCTTTGACAAGAAACCCACCCATGACAATCACATCGGTATTTTCTTTGAGTTTCTCGGAGGCCACTTCCGTTGCCCCGTTGGTTTCCATTCCGGTTGTTACGGGGATCATATTGGCCTGATTGTTGTTTACGGTAAAGACTACCGTCCGGCCTCCCCGGTGTTGGATGGCGTCATTCGGAACACCCAACCCTTTTTGCCTCCGAAGGATAATACATACCTTGGCCATCGCCCCCGGAGCCACCGAAGCTGGGGGATTTTTAACCAGGCATTTAATCTCGAACGTGCGAAGTTTTGGGTGAATTGTCGGGCTTTTATATGATATGTCCCGTTCGCCGAGATCAGTCCCGTTGACTTTCACTTGTACTCTCGTTTTGCCTTCATGGATCAAACCGTATGCCTTTGCCGGCAGAAATGCCGAAACTTCAAGCGTCGATATATCCTCAATCCGCAGTACGGGAATGCCCGGTGCCCCCATCTCGCCAGGCTCGCGAAGCCGATAGCAAACATAGCCACTTATAGGGGCTTTCACCAAAGAATCCCCCAAATCTTTTTTCGCAATTTGTAAAGAAGAACGGATGCCCTTCAACCGTGCTTCGGCCAGTGCTACCAAGGCTTTGGCATGTTCGAGCATGGCAGCAGTACTCTTGAATTTTGTTTCAGCCGTATCGTATTCATAAGCCGTGGCAACCCTTTTTTCCCGCAGGACTTTATAACGATTCAAGTTGATCACGGCTTGGTCATGATCCGCCTGCTCCCGCTTCTGGAAAGCCTTTCTCTCCCGCAGAGAACTTTCCGCGATAGTAACCTGGTGTTTGGCTATCTCAACCGCCTTCGTAAGTTTCATCGCATCGGTCTGAAAAAGCCTGGTCTGACCGGCAACAACCTTGTCGCCCTCATCAACAAAAATCTCGTCCAAAACTCCAGGCATTCGAGGGGACACCGTCGCCACCCGCACGGCTTGAACGTTACCCTGCAAGATCAATGCCTGCTGAAAATCCATCGTCTTTGCTTTTGCCAGCACCACATTAATCCGACGGTCCGAAGCACCTGGGGCAGTCTCTTTATTTGACTGGCTCTGGCTGGAATAGCAAACGATTGACCCTGTTAAAGCCCCAGCCAAGAGCAATCCGATAACTATTCGTTTGATTATGCTTTTTCTGTTCACTGCTCTTCTTTCTCGCTTTCTTTACTTCTGCTCCGGCAATCCGCTGTTTCAGGAGGATTCGCCAACGCTTTCTTGGTTCCGAGAGCGACCTTGTTGTATAGCGTCAATAACATTGAGCGTTCATCCTGGGTGAGGGGGGAAAAGATGAGTGTACTCTGCTGGTATTGCTTCGGAAGCTCCTCGGCCATGAACTCCTGACCTTTTTCGGTCAGGAATATGGAGATACTCCGACGATCGCTAGGGTGTGGCCTGCGACGAACCAAACCCTGGTCCTCTAAATGGTCAAGATTGCTCGTCATGCTTGCGCGAGTCAACCCTACTTCGGAAGCCAATTCTGCTGGTGTCTGAACATGATCCGGATGATGAAACAGAGTCCGCAGGATATCGAAACGGCTACGCGAAAAGCCGGATCGCTCGAAGTAACGTTCAATATTATCCAGAATGTCCCGCGTCAAATGGTACAAACGAAGGCATAATATTACTGTTTCAGTGTCAAGATTGGGGATTTTCTCCAAATACTTCTCGATCCTTTGCATCTCAAGAGCTGTGTCCATCAGGCAGTTCCTTTCTTACTTGGAAGCGACGCTGTGTTTAGGGGCCTAATAATTAACACCCTTATTATATCACGAGGTATTATATTGTCAATGAATTAAAATCAAAAAATACTATTGTTCCGATCACTTGAGGGAAGGATGCCCGATGGCGTATTATTCGACTGCCCCAAATTGGACTGGGGATAGTGCCTACAGGAGGAAGACTGGTTTCCCAAAGGTGCTAGCAGCCAGCCGCAATGCAGCCCTTCCCTATCACACGAACGCTTTGCCGGCGGCGACGGCGGTGGCTAGTTCGTTCAGGTCGGCGTGGGTGTAGATGTTCATTGTGAGGTCGATCGTGCTGTGGCGGGCTAGGAGTTGGGTGGTTTTGGGGTGGACTCCGCTGTGGGCTAAATTCGTGATGAATGTATGCCGCAGGCTGTGGAAGTCGGCGTAGCGGCCGAGCTGGTCTTTGTAGGGAATCCCGGCTGCTTCCAGGTCGGCCCGGACAATCTGCCCGCCGCGTCGCTGCCGGGCGAATTCCGGATTCCATACCGGCTGGCCGGCGGATTTGCCCTTCAGAAAATCCTGCAACAGGCGAACCACCTCAGGCCGCAGGGGCAGCACGGCTTCTTTTCCATTCTTGGTATACGCCCCGAGACACCGCACTGCCGGCACGGGCGAGTCCAGGTCGAACGATTCCGGCTTCAACGACGCCAGCTCGCTGGCCCGCAGCCCCGTGTTGACGGCCACCGTATACAGCACCACGCGGTCCGGGCCGGTCAATTCCAGGACGGTTGTGCCCTTCCGGGCAGCCTCGATCAAGGCCTGGAATTCTCGCTCGCTCAGATTTCGTCGCCGCCGCGTCGTGTTCGCCTCGGTCTGCCTCAGCAACGAGACATCCAGCAAAGGGTTCTCCACCAGCCGCTTCTTGCGAACCGCCCACCGGCAAAAATTCTTCATCGCCCGCAGATAATGATTCGACGTACCGGCGTTCATCCCGCCGGGGTCGTCCGAACTTCTTTTGTTTTTCCAATTACGCAAACCGGGCCAATTTTAGACGCCCGGGCCAACCCCCGAAAGGAATCTCCACCCATGAAAATCACCCAACGCAAGATCGACACCATCAGGCCATACGAGAATAACCCGCGACAGAACGACAACGCCGTCGAGGCGGTGGCAAAGAGCATTACTGAGTTTGGCTTCCGCCAACCCGTCGTCGTTGACGCCGACGGCGTGATTATTGCCGGGCACACCCGCTACAAAGCGGCGATGATGCTCGGCCTGGACAAGTTGCCCGTCCACGTCGCCGAAGGCCTTTCGCCGGAGCACTTTTATCACATACTGCTAGGGGTCTGGCAGGGATATCAATAACATTTTGCCACTTTGAATAGTTTTACACTTGACATTTCGTAACGTTACGATTACGATTATGTTGTTATCAGAACGTTACGAAAGCGATATTTCTGAAAGGATACGTAAATGGCGTCAGTTGCGGAAATAGCACGAAAAGCGGGCGTGGCGGTATCGAGTGCGTATGAGATATTGGCCAATCCTGAACATTCGCGGTATCAGGAGAAGACGCGGCGGCTGGTTATGGAGGCCTCCAGGGAACTTCAATACAGGCCCCACGCAGCCGCCAGGGCGATTCGCACTGGCCGATTCGATTGCGTTACGCTTTTGCTGAGCACGCAGCACACACACAGCTATCTTCCCAACCGCCTTCTTTACGGCATACATGACGAACTCGGCAAGCAGGACATTCATCTGGCTGTAACCAGATTACCCGACGAAAAGCTGGTAAATGAAGGGTACATACCGAAGATTCTGCGATATCAGATGTCCGACGGCTTGCTTATCAATTACACCAATTTTCTGCCTGCCCGAATGAAGGAAATAGTGGATCACTCCGGGCTGCCGGCGACATGGATCAATGTAAAGCGGGAATCCGACTGCGTATATCCCGATAATTTTTCTGCCGGCTGCGAGGCAACGGAACATCTGCTGAAAATGGGCCATCGCCGCATTGCTTTCCTGGACTATCTGTTCGGCTGGGAAGACCTTCACGGAACCCATTTCAGCTTAACCGAGCGTTGCGGAGGTTACGAGCAGGCCATGCGTCAAGCGGGGCTGCAACCGCGGGTAATCCGCCCTGATAGCGGCCGGGTTCCACCGGGTGAAGAACTCGCATATACGCAACATTGGCTGAACGAACCGGATCGTCCCACTGCCGTTGTCGTGTACTGGGTCGCAAGTGCTCTGCCCGTTCTCCAGGCTGCCTGGGCTTCGGGGCTTCGCGTCCCGCAAGACCTGTCGATCATCACTTTCAACAGCGAATCGTTCGGAGGCAATTTACTGCGGGATTCGGGATTATATATCACATCGATGATCGAGCCGGAACTGGAAATGGGTAAAACCGCCACGCGAATGCTGATGAAAAAAATCAAGAAACCCTCGGATACGCTGCCTGCCGAAATATTGGATTTCAAATTGGAAGAACTTGGCACGTGTTGCCCGCCGGAAACGGGAAAAAGCGATGAATAATGATAAATAAACGTATTGGAAAGCCAATGGATATTTTGAAGAAGGAGAGAAAGATGGAGCAGAAATCAGTTAATGAAACCGGTAAAACCACAGGCCTCGTGGGCCACAAACCTGGAAAGGAGTTTATGATGAAAAAAGCAAGAAACAATTGGAGTTCCGTTTCAGTCGCAGCCGTGTTGGCTGTGATGCTGGCGGTAACAGGCAGCGTGGCAATTGGAGATACGATTGCCCCTACCACCGACACCTACGTCAACGAGCAATGGTCTACAGCAAGCTTCGGTACCTCGAATAGCATGGGCTTGGGTTACAGGTATGAAGCGTCAACTGCAGACCGGCAAGGCTGGACGTATCTCAAGTTCAGCTTGGGTGCAATTCCCGACGGCGAAACAATAACCTCCGCCGTTCTTCATCTGCGGATAACAAACAACCCATTCGTCGCCTTCACGGCTGGCGCTTTCGATGTAACCGATGACAGTTGGAGCGGCAGCATGACATGGAACACCAGAAAGACCACGGCAGCTACCGCTATAGACAGTGAAGCCATTACCACCACTGCGGGAACATGGTATAGCTGGAATGTAACATCGTTAGCAGATGCGGACAATACGAGCGGCGATGATGTTTTGTCGATCTGTGTCAAGGAAGACCCTCAGCAAACCACGAATAATACCTGGGCGATGTTCAATTCGTCTGAGGCAAGTGGTACGGGATACGATCCGTATCTTGAGGTTACCTATACTCCCGAGCCGGCGACGATGGCGTTGCTGATGCTCGGTTTACCGCTTGCCCTTCGCCGAAGACGAAAATAAGCAGTATCGAATTACCTTTTTCATTTTGCTGGTGTGTCGGGGCATGGCCGTTTCGTGCCCCGACACACTACTCCTGCTGTTTGCGAGCAGGTAACGGCTGGAGTGTTTACATATCGCGGCATGAGGCAATATTATGAGTAAACGTCAAATATCAAGTGGTATCAAGCGACCACACGGTTTTACGCTCATAGAACTGCTTGTCGTAATCGCCATAATCTCGCTTCTGGCGAGCATTCTGCTTCCGTCCCTGAACAAGAGCAAGGAGTTGGCCAAGCGAGTGGTTTGTGCCGGCAACATGAAGAGCATGGGGCTGGCGTTTACAATGTACACCACCGACTGGAACTGCTGGCTTCCGCAGATAAGAGATATTCAAAGTCCCCTCAGCGGTATCTGGGCGGACAAGCTCTATAACGACTACTCGAAAGACATTAACGCTTTCAGTTGCCCCAATGTGCCGGAACGGACGTTTTTGCCGAATGAAGACGGTGGTGGGTTTAAGATGGCCTACGGCATGGAATGGTGGTTGGGTGGCGGGGCTGGCATAGGACCAGGCCACAAACTTATCGACGTTTCCAAGTCAGCCGAGACTGTCCTGGCCGGCGAAAACAAAAGCACCCACCACGGCTACGGCGTGCATGACAACCGCTGGCCCAATCCCATCAACGACTGGGGCTGGCCTGATGATAATCGCCACTGCGGAGTGTCTAATATTCTTTTCGTCGACGGCCACGTGCTGCCGTATACTCAGGAAACAGCCTGCGCCGAACTGATCTGGTTCACCGTGGGCGACTGACACTACAGCTACAACCATATCGTACATACCCATTTATGGGTTATACTCCCTATGCGTTAATACACAAAGGAACGCTTTCGTGAATGCAAAAGAATCAATAGCAAGAAATCATGTTCGAGTTTTGTCAACATTGCTGATCCTGGTAGCGGGTTTAACGTTGCCCTGTACTGTATCGGCGGCGAACAAGAGTAAGGGCAAAGGTAAGGGTATAGTCCTGTCGCGACCGGGCAAGACACTGGTTGTCCTGAAAACGGACTCGCTACGGGTACCGGACGAGGCGTCCTTCTTTTCGGCGTTGGATTTGAACAGGCCCGGCATGGAGAAGGT
>JAIORC010000142.1 GCA_021108335.1 Phycisphaerae bacterium | reverse complement strand
GTCGGCGTCGGCTCGGAGAAAGTAACCGCCGCCAGTCGGGCTATCAACGTCCGCTCGACAGGTGCCGCCGACACCGCCGCTGCCTTCAGCAAAATGAGCATCAAACCAGTCATTGAGATAATCGGCCTGGCTGGGCGAACCATCGAAGTAACCTGTCGGTTCGGCGATACCGCCTTGCCGCTGCAGACGCGGAAGATAACCGCCGAAAAGGCTCGCGAGACGTTCGAGTTTACGCATATCCCGCTGGATACGGGGTTCCACCGGCTTCGCGTTATTGCGAAAGTCGTCGGCAAAGTCCCAAAACTAAAAAGCCTTGGCGGCTTGCCCACTGCCGAGAAACTCGTGCAGATTACCGATCGCGAAATACGGCTGTTGTATGTCGAGGGGAAATTCCGCTACGAAACGAAGTACATTGCCCAGGCAATCGGCACAGCCGAGCGGTTCGTCCTGCATCGCCGCATCCTGCTCCAGCCGCTCCGCGGCAACAAGGCACCGCCGCTGGGCGAGAAGCTCGACGACTGGCTGCGATACCACGCGATTATCTTCGGCGACGTAGCTGCGACGCACTTCACCGCGAAACAGTTGGAGTGCATCAAGCAGGTCGTCAGCGAATACGGCAAAGGGTTCTGCATGATCGGCGGGGACAAGAGCTTCGGACGCGGTGGCTGGGTCAATACGCCCATCGCCGACATCATGCCGGTAGACCTGGCCCGCAGCGGTGGGAATATCTCCAAAGACGTCAAGCCCCGACCCACGACCGCCGGTAAAAACGCCGAGCTGATGCAGATCGGCAAAGCCGGCCAGGGCGCAACCGAGGCCTGGGCCTGCCTGGATTCCATGCCCGGGGCGAATCTGCTAGCCGGTGTAAAACCGGCAGCGGCTGTATTGGCTGAGACCGCCGACGGCAAACCGTTGATCGTCGCGCAGACATTCGGCAAGGGCAGAACGCTGGCTATCGCGTTCGACACGACCTGGCGGTGGGTGCTGTCGCCCGGCGAAATCGACACCGGCGAAATGCAGAAGCGTTTCTGGCGGCAGGTCGGGCTGTACCTGGCTGCTCCCAAAGGCAACGTCTGGATTCATACGGACAAAACCACTTACGACCTGGCGGGGTTGGCGAAAGGCCGGGCCGTCGTAACCATAACCGCCGGGGTGGAAGACGCCGCCGGCCTGCCGTTGCCCAAGGCTGCCCTGCGGGTAAAGCTGACCGGCCCGGACGGGAATTCCATCCCCATATCCCTGGCCGGCGACAAGCACATCAAACGGGGCACGATTGGGACGCTCAGCCAGCCGGGCATGTATAGCCTGTCAGCCGAGACGACCAGCGGCGGCAAAACCCTCACGGCTGAGCACAAATTTCAGATCGTCCAGCGAGATATCGAATCGGCGGAAGTGTTAGCCAATTTCGCCCTGCTGAAACGAATGGCGGCACGCGGTAACGGCAAGTTCGTACCGCTGCGAGACTTGCCGGAACTTCTCGGCAAACTGAAACTCCAAACGCATCCCAAAACGCGCGACGTCGTAACCACACAACTGCTACTGGGCCCATGGCGGTGGTGGCTGATATCGCTGCTGATAGCCCTGCTCCTGGCGGAATGGATCATCCGAAAAAGAAAAGGGCTGGTGTAATTGTGTGAGAATTTCGCACTTTCGCGTAGCACAGTTTTTGTAGGCCGGGTCTTGACCCGGCGGTTGCATGGCACATGCAACCGGTTCGTCCAATTCGGGTTAGTAGCGGTGAAAAACATGTTTTTCCGGGATGTGTTATCGGAGGGGATTTTCAGGTAAGAAGGCTGTCGCCTTCTTATCGCCGGGTCAAGACCCGGCCTACAAAAACGGGTAAAAACTTGACCTCGGGGTCAGGCTGATTTAGCATCTTTGGTGGATACTTAACATGAAGGGGAGTTCGCTATGAAAATTTTGGTGGTTTACTATTCCCGGACGGGTGTAACTCGCAAAGTTGCCTCCAGTATCGCCCAAACGCTCAATGCCGATATCGAAGAACTTATCGACACGAAAAAGCGCGCCGGGCCGCTCGGATTCGCCGTTGCCGTCAAAGACGCCGCGCTCAAAAAAATCGTTCCCATCACCCCGCCGCAGAAAAACCCCGGCGATTACGATCTGGTGATAATCGGGACGCCCGTATGGGCGGACACGATGTGTACCGCTGTCCGGGCGTACCTGACGGATTGCGGCAAGGATATCAAGCAGGCTGCGAGTTTCTGCACGACACACACCAGCGGGATAGAGCAGGCCAACCGCCAGATTGCCGACATAATAGCGGGCAAAACCATTGCCGCCGCCGGCTTCCGGCAGAAACACGTCAAACGCGACGAACATATACCCGTCCTGGATGCCTTTCTGGAGCAGATACGGGAACCTCAGGGTGGAAAAGACACTTCGGCGGTGGAATAATTACGTACTGTGTTACGGGTTTGCCCCAAGGGTGGTTGCAGCCTGTGCTACGATATATTCAATTGTCAAAAACTACAGGGAGACAGAATCATGAAACAACTTATCATTTCGGCAACAGTTATCTGCATTTTGGGTTCCGCAGCCTGTGCGGTCCATCCTCGCAAGAAGTCCAAGTCGTCCCGCCCGGACGCCAAGGCGGTCAAGGCTTTGGAGACGATCAAGCTGCAATTCGAGATCAAGGGCGACAAGCTGCACCTGAAATGGTCGCCCGCCAACGCCAAGCCGTCCGGCGGCATCAAGGTAACCGCCTCGGCGACGCAGAAATCGCCGCTTTATCCGTTCGATGGCTATGTCAAATGGCTATCGGGCACCGGTCATTCCAGCGTTACGCTGCCGCTGGCGAAAGTCGCGAAGTCCGAGCCGGTATATCTGCGCCTCTGCTCGGTACGAAAAAACAACCACCGCAAGTATGTCGCCCTTTCGAACGTGGTGATAATTCCAGCCCGGCAGTCCAAAGACGCCCCAGCCAAAAAGGCTGACGCCAAGGCGGAGAAATCGGCGGGGAAATCAACCGATAAGCCGGCCAAGCCCGACAAGTCCGAAACTGATGCGTCGGAGAAAGTCGCTGGCGCCAAGGTCGTCGCTTTACCCCGGCCGGCCAAGGCTGTCGTCATCGACCATGCTTGTCTGGATTTGTCGAAAATTCCCGCCAGGTGGCTCGAGAAGGCCAGGCAAAACGTGAAAATCCACTACGCCCATACGTCGCACGGCGGGCAGCTTATCCACGGTATGAGGGCATTGCAGAAGACCGACCCGAAGAAATATCGCCTCGCCACCGAAGACCAGCACCTGCCGAAGCGGGTTGGGGCGTTGTGCATTTTCGACGGCATGACGGATGATACGTATATCGGCCCGGACAAATACTGGGCCTCCAAGGCCGGCCGTGCCGCCGTGAGCAAATTGCTCAAGTCCAACCCCGCCATCAACGTCTCGATGTGGTCGTGGTGCTGCCAGCAAAACCATAACAGTTCCAAGGGCACTGCCAAATACCTGAAGGCGATGGCGGATATGGAGAAGAAGAACCCCAATGTCATTTTCGTATACATGACCGGCAACGCCCAGGCTGCGTCCGGCCATCACAGTTATGATAGTAACAGGGACGGCCTCACCCGCTATCTCCGCAACCAGCAGATTCGCCACTACTGCCGGAAGAACAAGAAGGTACTGTTCGACTTCGCCGACATCGATTGCTGGTACGATGGCAAAAAGGCTACCGGTAGCTATCAGGGCAAGAAGTTCCCGCGTGAGCATCCGCGGTACAATAAAGACCAGGCCGGCCATACCTCGCGGGAAAACTGTCTCAATAAGGGCAAGGCTGTCTGGTATCTCGCAGCCCGCCTGGCTGGATGGGACGGCAAAGTTGAAAAACCCGAAAAACCCGCCAAGGCGAAAAAATAAGTGAGCCGATGACGGCCTATTGTGATGGTTCAGGTTTCACTACTGACATAGCGTCACCCAGGTTAATCGCGGTGTCCTTGTAGATTTGCCGGATGTCGTCCCGCAATGGGCCTGGGGGGAGTTCGTCGCAAACGTCAAAGGCGATAAAGGAAATCTGCCCGGAGAAGATCGCTCCGCACGTGTCGAATAAAGCGCTCCAGAATCCCGCCAGCGTGCCGGGCAGAACCGGTGCGTTGATCAGTTCCAATTCCAAAATGGATTTAGGCCGTCGGAATTCAAAGTCCAGGTGTTCCTGCATTCGCTGGAGTTTTTCGGTTGTTTCCAGGCGGTGGCAGCAGTAGACGATTTTTTTCCCAGCCAGGTGCTTTGCGACCCGCTTCATCCAAGTGAGATATTGTTCATACTTGACGATTCCCAATTCCACGACGTGTGTTCCGATAAACCAGACCTGTTGGGGGTCGACTTTGACCTGGTGGCGTTGTTCTCGCAGGCGTTTGTATTGATTGACGACAATCTCGTCGCCGGGGCGGCACATCAGGTTGGCCCGCATGGAAAAGAATGTCGCGTTGGGGATATGCCTGGCGGACAGGCCGAACACAGCCCCCAGAATGTCTCCCAAAATGGACGCGGGGGGGCATTCGTGATTTCGGGCATTGGCAAAGCGGGATTCGCTGATGTGTCGCGTGCAGTTGCCGTCATCGAGAATTATGCGTTTTGCATTGGGAAACGCGTTGGCAATCTGCCTCACTTCACGCAACAGGTAATGCCCCATAAGCACGCGATCGGGGGCGGGCAGTTTTGAAATTACGGATCGAATATCTATAAGCCGGTGCAACATGGAAATTACATTCCGGCTTCCCAGAGAAATCGTGAATACCGATTCCCACTGGGAAAAATCGAGAATCTGAAAAAGCTGCTGCGTATTGCGGGGGTTGTCGTTGACGAGCAGCAGGAGGATGTTTTTATCATCCTGCAGGCGAAATTCATCAACGGCTTCAAGCGCATTGATGAATTGCAGGGGTGAGGCTACGCAAAACAAGTTGACGGATTGCCGCTCTGACATTGTTGTACCTTCAGGGTAAATATTGATTGTAGGACATATTGAACGGTTAAGACAAGCAGGATTCCTGCAATAATTTCCGCCATGCGTTGGTGGCGTCGTTGGCGGCGATTACTTCTTTGCTGTACCGGCAGGCTGCCTCCCGAAGGCTTGCCCATTGGGTTTCGTCCATGGCCATGCAGGAAACAAGCGTCGAGACGAAGGTTGAGCGGTCCTGCAGCGGTATATCCCAGCCGACGCGTTTCTCTTCCAGATTCCGCCAGCAGGTCTGATCGCTGATAAGAACCGGCGTACCGGCGGCAAACGATTCCAGTATAACATGGCCGAAGTTTTCTCCCCTGGTCGGCAAAAACATCATGTCATACCCAGCCATGACTTGCGTAACCTCGTCCGGGGAAGCAATACCCCGGTATTCAGCGCGGATGTGCCCAGGCAGCCTGGCAATTTCCTTCTTGCAGGCGTGCCAATACGATTTATCTTCCGTCGGCCCATAGATATCCAATTCTATCCGCCCGGTAGTCGAGGGCAGCCCCTGGAGAATTTCCAGGATGAAAAGGAGATTTTTGATTGGTACGATTCGAGAGAGAAACAGGATTTTCAGCCGTCCGGGCGCTTTCTGGTTACGATGCTTATCGTCCGGATAGATAAGATTTGTGGGATTTGATGCCTCATGGATTTTGGCATGTGGGAAAACCTGTGCGATAGCGTTACGTTCCAATTTTGTCGAGGCGACCATGTCAACCCCTCGATACAGGCCCGATAATCGAGCCAATGTCAAAAAGGCTTTCTTCTTTATGGCCTTTTTCGCCAGCGCACTGACGACCATTTCTCCGCGGGGGCAAAGCAGTACCGCCGTCGGTGGTATTTGCCCGATTAGCCTTCCGAGCAACGGGTATATGCTGAATCTCGGCGAGAGCGAACTGTTGAGCAATAGCAGGTCGTGTCGGCACAGGCGTATGTGTCGCCATATCTTTCGCGGAACAAGCTCTTCTTCCGGCGCATAGTATACTTCCGCCGCGCCCTGCCTGCACCATACGCCCGTGGGGACCTCAAGGAACGGATCGCGAGATCCAAGGTCATGGTTTCTGGTTAAAATGCGAAAATTAAACTCATCGCCCAGGGTGTTGACGATGTTGGCGAGGGTTTGCGATGCTCCTCCTCCCAGAAGAGCGGGGCGGTAGTAGTCAGCCAAAGCCAAAATAGTAGGTTTGTTCGCCATGCAATTATTCGTTGGACGGTATTATACCAGCCGTTTATCCGGTTGAATTTCGATCGGCAAACCGCATCTTTTATCGCGATATTTATCGGCTATGGTGTTCAAAAACTCCAGCAAACGCTGGGTGGATTTTCCGTCTATCAGACCCCAATAGCCTTTTTCGTCTTTCGCCAGTTTACGCCAATGGGTTAATGTTTCCGGCTGGCTTAATTCCGTAACCGTTTGTCGGAAATCCTTCAGCGTGTTGACGTGAATAACCGCCTTTGCGCCGCGGTAGTCTTCGTAATTGTAATTGTAGACGTCGTAATTGATAACAGGAATTCCACAAGCCAACGCACTGCGAATGGTCGCCGATACGCTTGCTATGTACAAGTCGCAAAACGGAATTGCCCCAAAAACGCTTTCGCTGAGAATTCGACACCCCAGATTTTCAAGAACCTCGGGATTTTCCAGTTTGCATCGGGGGTGCAGGCTCAGCAGGACATTCCAGTCTTTTGTCTCGGTAATGGCCTTGACCCAACCCAGCAGGAGTTTTTCATAATCGTCAAACTCGCAATTTGAACGAGACGAGGCAAGTTGATCCGGGGGAACGGCACAGAGGAGAATCGGTTTTTGGGGATCCAAGTCATACTTGTCGCAGAGTTCTTTCTGTCTGGCTTGACGGTTTTGGAGCATGTTATACAACTCATCGTCATTGAGAGTTCCCGTAACGCGGAGAAAGTTTTCCGGCAGGCCTTCGCGCAGATAGAAATCCCGCATATACGGGCTTTCCACCGCTATACCGCATGAATAACCGCTATTGAGAACCCACGGATGGGAAGGTATTAACTGTCGCCACTTCATGAGCCAAAGATATCCTGGCGGCATGCGGAGGAGTTTTTTGTCCTTGTATTGAGTAACGCATGAGGGCAGAAGCCAGGCTGTCAGACGATGAAGTATTGTTCTTTTGGCGTTGTGGTGGGGAGAGTTGTAATAGCTTGCGGAAAATTCGGCTGCGTTTGCAAACGTGTATGGAAGAATCACCGAAGGGATATTCATCTGGCGAGCGTAATGTATGACCAGAGGTGCAAGTGTCCCGAAATTATCCTCCGGCAGAATAATCACGTCCGGTTGAATTTGAAGGAGCTTTTTTTTGATTTTTGTCGCCAGATCGTCATTAACGATGTAAATCATCAGGCCTTGTAATGCCCTGTTCACCGCTGAGATAACGCTCACGAAATAGCCTACCAGGGTACCTTTCCAACTGGATTTCCTGCTGTTTTCTTTATGTTTCTGAACAAACCAGACATATTTCGCGTCTGATTCCATTTGCAGGTGGCAGGATACAATTTCTTCCCGCATGTATAACGGGTATAGAAACGACAAATCGAACAGATTTTTCTTATTCGCAAGCGTATCAAGTTGCTTGAAGGCGGAGGCTTGGTACGGCATGCTTGGAATTACCAGGATTTTAGGGTGTTTTGGGGGCATAGGATTAAAAGGCTGCACTGGTCAGACGTGTTGGACGTCTTGTTGGGCTCTGACGTAATCGCTATGTTTCCCGATATCGAGCCAGTATTCGAAAATCGGGAAAGAACAAACCGGCTGACCTTGCCGGCGGATCAGGTGGATCAGGTCGGTCATATTGAATTTCTGTCCTTTGGGAAGTTCGCGTGGGACCAATTGATGGGCTTTGGGTTCCAGCAGGTAAATTCCCGCATTGATAAAGAACGTAAAGACGGGCTTTTCCTGCAGGTCCGTTATTATGGGGTAGTCGCATTCAACGACGCCATAGGGGATTTCCACGTCATACTGGCGGACTCCCATGGTAAACATCGCGTCATGTTCGCGATGGAACTGGAGCATTGCGTTAAAATCCAGCGAGGTCAGGATGTCGCCATTCATTACGAGGAGGGCTTCGTCGGCGGGTTCCATCAGGCCCAGCGCCCCGGCGGTTCCAAGGGGGTGGCTTTCGTGGATATAATCGATATTCAAACCCAATTCCGAGCCGTCTCCGAAGAAACCTCGAATTTTCTCCGCCTGAAAGTGCGTCGAAATGGTTATATTTTCTATGCTGATATCCCGCAGACGCTTGATGGTTTTTTCCAGCAGGGGTTGGCCGCCGACGGAAAGCATGGGTTTAGGTGTGTTTTCCGTCAATGGCATGAGGCGTTGGCCGAATCCGCCAGCCATAATCAGCGCTCGCATTGGAGGGCGAGGGGAGATCAGGTCGTCCATGATTACGAGATCGAGCACCCGGCCTTGTTCATCAAGTACCGGTAACTGGGAAACAACCCGCTCGTGCATTAGTTGCAGCATAGCTGCGTGCGAAGAACCTTGGGGAACGGTTACGGGAATTACATAGACTTCATTGTGCTTTTCGGCTACGAATTCCCCAGCCGGCAACTCCAGAGCATTGCTTCGCGTCAACAATGCCCTGCGGATATCGCCGTCGGTAATGGTGCCCTGAAGGCGATTCTCGGAATCGACCACAAGGACAATGCCCACAGACCCCCGGTCCAGGGCACGAATCGCGTCCTGCATCGGGATATCCATTTGTACGGAACAAGTTGAAAGCCGTTCGGAATGAGTCATGATTACGGCTACCTCTTCAGTTGGGCACATGTTTTAAATATCATCATCCCGCCAACCTGCTATGGGATGATTGTGAAATAAATAATTTTATTCCGCTTCCCAGACAGTATGCCGGAGTTTCCACTCACCGGCTTCCTTTTTCCAGAGGTGCGGGGAGCGGCCTTGGTCGCAAAGCTGGTGGAAGTATTCCGGGGTCATTTCCAGATAGTCCATGACTTCCTGGAAGTAGCGATTCGGGAATTCTCCGTCGAATCGTTTGACCAGGGCTACGCCGTCTTCGCGCGTCAGGTGCTTGTTCCGGATTTCCTGGGAGGCGTCGTAACTGGCGCGCCCAAGCCCGAACTTTATATGCGTGGTATAGTAATGCAAATCGTCGATCTTGTCGTCTATGCTGTTGTATTTGCTGTACGTTCCCTGCGTGCGGAATGGGCGGGCCTGGAAGCCGCAATGCTCCACTGCGTAATAATAAGCCTCCTGCGGGACCCATTTTATATAGTAGCCGGTGTAGTGGACTTCGATATTTGATTCGGCCAGCTTGTGATAGTCCGCGGGGAAGTAGGCGGCAAGATCGTTGAGGCTCAGGCCATGCTTTTCCTGGAGTTCCGTAATCGACACGCCGCCGAGGTAGATTTCCGAGAGATTCTTCATCGAATAGTATGATTTGTCTCGCAGGGAGGAGGAGTTGTCGGCAACCGGGTTTCCGTACTCAGCCTCGTTTTCACCGTAGAATATCAACGGGATGTTATATATCAGCGCGATTTTCGGCGCCAGGTTCTTTTGGCCGAGAATAAAGGTCTGGAAGGGATGAAGCAGGTTTTCGATCGACAGCCGCGTCAGCAGTCGATGAACCTGGCCGTTCTGGTTGAAGGATACATTGTCGAAACCGCCGACTTCAATCCAGTTGCGGAAGTTGCGATAGCCGTAATCGGTATACATGATTGGCGGCCAGGTAATGGTCAGCGGGTGCATGCCATACTTGTACTTCAGCAGATGGGCTGCGTAAACGCTGTCTTTGCCGCCGCTGCCGGGGCATATGCAGTCGTATTCGCCGTTATTTTTGCGGTGCTTGTCGCAAAGCGCGATCAGTTCTTTTTCCCGTTTTTCCCAATCGATAACCGGCTTGTTTTCCGCGTGGCGGCAGGCGTCGCAGACACCTTCTTCGTCGATGTGCAACGTAGGCGTTTTGCGGTCTTTGGTGTGCTTGAATTCCGGATACGACGACGGCCTCTGGTTGGACATCACGCAACGTTTGCAGAAACGTACTTCCTCTGGAAGACTATAGTAAGCTTGTAGTTGTTCACCCATTTATATGCTCCTTGGTTTGCAGAATGAATCGCTTTATGTTTTGGTAAATATCCAGTCCCCGCGGCCCGCTGCGTTCAGGATGGAACTGGCAGGCAAAGACATTGTCACGAAGAACGCTGGAGGTGAAGATTGTATCGCCGTAACGGGTCGTTGCCAAGACTACATTTTCGTCCGTCGGCACGACATGATACGAATGAACAAAATATTGATAAGTCCCAGCCGGTATTCCTTCCAGCGGCGTGTTTTTCCAGTCGCGAGTTGCCGGTGGATCGATGCGATTCCAACCCACATGTGGTACTTTGAGTGTTCCGTTGGGGCCTTGGGGATTGTCGAATCGTTCCACGGTTCCCTCGATCAGTCCCAGGCCGGGGGTTTCCGCAAATTCGTAGCTTTTTTGCATCAGTAATTGCAGGCCAAGGCATATTCCCACCAGGGGTTTGCCCTCGGCGACCATTGCCTTGAGGGGTTCGACCAGGCCCAACCGCTCAAGGGCCTCCATCGCATCGGGAAACGCGCCCACGCCTGGTAAGAGAATGGCGTCGGCATCGCGAAACGCCTGCGCATCGGAGGTAATGTGCCCGGCCAGCCCGACATGTCGACAGGCCTGGTGGATGCTGAAAAGATTGCCCAGGCCGTAATCCACAATAGCTACGGTGGCTTCTGTTGCGGCTTGATTCATGCCACTTGCCTCTCATTGCGTACGTCAAGTTGATGGGCGGCTAAGTCTTCTTTGATCGCCGGCAGGGCAATATTCTGGATTCGGGAAAAAGCGCCGGCATTGTGGCGGCCCTGGAGGAATTCCACGTTTCCCTCGACGTCGAACTCGTCTTCGTCGATCTGTATATGCTCGATAGCCCCGTAATGCAACACGGAAGCCAGCGCGACCGCGTCGGCTTTGCCTTCCATTACCACTTCGCGGACATGGCTGATATCTCCCGCGCCGCCGCCGGCGATAACCGGAACGTCAACCGATTCGGCGATCTGCCGCACCAAGTCCAGGTCAAACCCCTTGCCCGTTCCTTCACGGTCGATACTGGTTACCATCAGTTCGCCGGCACCGAGTTCCACTGCTCGCAGTGCCCACTCAAAGGCATCGACATTGCTGTGCTCACGGCCGAAGTCGGTGAGACATTCATAACCGCCGTCTTTACGCCGAATCGCCTCTATGGACACTAAAATTGTCGATGCCCCGAAACTCTGGGACGCCTCATGGATAAGAGACGGATTGCGAATCGCAGCCGTGTTCAGCGAAACCTTGTCCGCCCCGGCGCGAAGAACCTCGCGAATATCCTCGACGCTACGCAACCCGCCACCGACAGTCAGCGGGATAAATATCTGCGAAGCCGTCCGGCGAATGATTTCCGTAAGGGAATTACGCTCGTAAAGACTGGCAACGGCGTCCATGTAAACCAGCTCGTCCGCCCCGTTTTCATAGTAATACTGGGCAAAAGCCTCAGGCTTCCCCATCACGCGGAGCCCCTCGAAGTGAACTCCCTTTACGAGATTTGCCCCTTTGATGTCCAGCCTGGGGATAATGCGAATGCTCATT
>JAIORC010000061.1 GCA_021108335.1 Phycisphaerae bacterium | reverse complement strand
AATTGGTCTGAGGCGTTCCGCATCGCGATTCCCTTTGTGCTGGGCGACAATATCGGCACGACGATTACCGCCCAGATTGCGGCGATTCAATCCAACGCCTCCGGTAAACGCGCGGCGATGGCCCACTCCCTGTTTAATGTTACCGGCGTAGTGATAATGCTGCCGCTGGTCTATTTCGGTCTGTATTCGCGGGCTATCGAAGCGGTGGTTCCCTTTGAGATAACTAAACTTACCATCGGTGTGTTTATCGCAATTTCGCACAGTACGTTTAACGTCATCGCAGCCCTGATTGTCCTGCCGTTCGTCGGCACATTGGAGAAAATCGTTCTTCGCATTCTGCCGATCCGCAAGGAGGAGCTTGAGCTTCGGCCTGTAACTCTCGAAGAGCACCTGCTGGATACGCCGGCGCTTGCGATGCAGCAGATTCGCCGCGAGATGGTACGCATGGCGAAAACCGCACGCTCCGCCACGGAGCTGGCTATCGACGCCCTGCAGGAAGACAACCCGAAACGCCTCAAAGATGTCTACCGCAAGGAAGAAGCGACCGACAATTTCCAGACGGAAATCACACGTTACCTGGTGGCCTTGTCCACGCGGCCTTTGGAAACTCACTTCTCGAACGAAATTCCGGTGCTGCTCCATAACGTCAACGATATCGAGCGTATCGGCGACCACGCGATAAACATCGCCGAAAGCGCCACGCGTAAGATCGACAAGAAATTCACGTTCGGCCAAGAGGCCAACGAGGAAATCACACGGATGCGGGAGCAAGTCGGCGAAATGTGCGACAACGTAATCCAGGCGATCCAGGAAAACGATACCGCCGCCGCCGCAAAGGCGCTGGAAAACGAAGGCGCGATCAACGAAATGCTCAACCAGTTCCGCAGAAATCACGTCCACCGCCTCAGCGACGGTACATGCAAGCCGCTGGCGGGGCTGGTGTTTGTCGATACGATCCAGAACCTGGAAAAAATCGGCGACCACCTGGCCAATGTAGCCCAGGGCGTGCTGAGCGGCGGCGAATGGACCGGCCAACTGCAAATGCAAGCCGCTGCCGAACCACAACCGGATACGGAAACAGACGAGGTTTAAGAAAACCGGGCAATCCGAGAATTCCGATTGCGTTGAATTGTACAGCCCCATACAATGCCGTTCGAAAGGACGGATATTTATGCTCCAACAGAAAGATTTAATCATACCGGCGTTAGGGCCTTGCCTGATCGACTCGCCGCTTTCCCAAGCCGGCCAGGCTGCAATCAAACCCGACCAACCTGATCTCGACGACCTTCACGCGATGACCTGCGTGGACGATTCCGCCAGAATTCTCCTGGAGAACCGGCGTGATCGGCTGGTAGAAGCCGGCTGCGACATACGGGATATGCCCGCCTTCGAGATGGCCGGCCCGCGAAAAAAAATATACTTCGACCCGTCCAAGCTCCACGCCGGAATCGTAACCTGCGGCGGCCTGTGCCCAGGGCTTAACGACGTGATCCGCTCGCTGGTGATGGAATTGCATTATCGCTACGGCGTGCGGAAAATCAGCGGGTTTCGGTACGGCTACCAGGGCTTTATTCCGTCATACGGACACGAGCCGCTGGAACTGACGCCTGAACTCGTGGAGCCGATTCACGAAACCGGCGGAACGATTCTCGGCACGAGCAGGGGCAGGCAGGACTACGGCAGAATTGTCGACTGCCTCCAGCAAATGGGCGTCAATATCCTGTTTGTCATCGGCGGCGACGGAACCCAGCGCGGGGCTATGCACATCGCCGACGTTGCCGCGGAGCGGGGGCTTAAGATTTCCTTCGTCGGCATACCGAAAACCATCGACAACGACATCCTCTACATCGACAAGAGCTTCGGCTTCGAGACTGCCTTCTCCGTAGCCACCCATGCCGTCCTGTGCGCACATACCGAGGCGGTTTCAGCGGTTAACGGCGTGGGGCTGGTTAAGCTGATGGGGCGCGACAGCGGTTCGATTGCCTGTCATACCACGCTGGCGACGAGCCATCCCAACATCGTGCTGATTCCCGAAATCCCCTTCAAGCTGGCTGGCGACGGCGGGCTTTTGAATTATCTCACCGAGCGGCTCAAGCGGCGGCGGCATGCGTGCATCGTGGTAGCCGAGGGGGCCGGCCAGGATCTCATGAAAGACCAGAACCTCGGTACGGACGCCTCCGGTAACGCTCGCTTCAAGGACATCGGCGAGTTCCTCCAGCAGAAATTCACCGAACATCTCAGCGGCCTGGGCATGGATCATACGGTCAAGTATATCGACCCCAGCTACATTATCCGTTCCGTACCGGCTACGCCCAAAGACAGCCTGTATTGCCTGCGATTGGCCCAGGGCGCCGTCCACGCCGCAATGAGCGGCCGAACCGAAATGGTAATAGGCCGATGGCGGGAATCGTTCGTCCACGTACCGATGAAAATCATCACCAGCGGCAAAAAATACGTAGACCCCGACGGCGACCTGTGGCACAGCGTACTGGAAGCAACCGGCCAACCCCCGCAGTTCGCCTGAAGCAGAAACGGGAAAAAACAGGAACCGGGAGCAAGGAACCGGGAACCGGGGAAAACAAAAACGGGAACAACAAAACGGAAATCGCCGGGTGCCATGCTTCTGCTTGCAGAAGCATGTTTTCCAGCAAATTCTCACGATGTTGGGTGGCCCCCTGGGGGAAAGATTGACCAGGTGGCACAGGTTTGTAACCTGTGCCGCGGCGGCTTGGGAAGGCCGCCGCGCGAACAGGCCACTCGCCTGCGATTGCGATATCGACGGATTTTTATGTGCTGACTGGTTCGCCGAGGGTTTCGATGATGTGGACTTCCCGCAGCCGTTCACTTATCCAGACGCCCAGCATCGCTCCGCCACAGCCGGCTGTCAGCCAGTCGATTGGCAATACCTGGAAGATCGGCCTGACGTTAGCCAGCCCCACCCCGCTCGTCGGCGAATCTCCCAAGGCGGCGCAGGCGTACAGCACCACCGCCGCCACGATCGGCATGATCCAGAACACGCACCAGCAAGACACGGGAAACAGATAATTCGCCAGTATCGCCGCCAGCAGAAAACTCGCGAACAGCCCGAAAAGAATCTGCCACCGCGCGGGAGATTGCAGAATGATATTCACCAGCACAATACCGACTGCCACACCGACGGCCAGGCATCCAGCCAAACGTTGAAGCTCGGCCCGGCGGGCCTGCGGAGAATTTTTTACCTTCGCCACCTCCACCTTATCGCCCTGCCCGCCAAGCAGGCGGCGAATCGCACCAGGCAGAAGCGCCGGAGGAATCACCAGCAGCCAGAACGACTGCTTCCCGGACGGCAATGGGATATCCTCGATGGCGACCAGTTGTTTTTCGGACAGTTCGGCCAGCAAGTCCCGCCACAGCAACTTTGAGAAAATACGCCCTACCCACGCCCGCCCGCAATCGACCAATATCTCAGCCAGTCCCAGCAGCGGTATCAGCAGGAGCATTTCCACGATCATCTGAAGATACATGCCCCTCAACGGCTGACCGTAACTCCACATCAGGAATTTCGCAGGCCCAGACCGCAACGCCAACCCGCCCAAACCCAGTAACACAACCGCCATCGCACCCTCAGGCCTGCTCAGCGGAGTAACCACGCCGGAAATAATCGCCAGCACCAGCAAAACAAGCCCCAAAAGCATCAGCCCGCCCAACTCGCTGCCGGGAAGCAGCACGATAGGCCCGGTGGGGTCAGCCGGCAGAAGCCACGGACTTACAACCCAGTACACCGCCGCCAGCAATCCCAGCAACGCAGCCCACACCTGCAACTTTTCCAATAAAAAACTTCGATTTCGATTCATAGAACTCTCGACAACGCCAGCGGTTATTTGTATCCTACGCATTCCCTGCCGCGTGTATATTATTAAAAAATATCCTAACGATTCTCAGTAGTAAAGGCAATGCCAATGAGTAACACCGTCGTCGATAATATTACCACCCGTGCCGTCAAGGCAGACAAGCACATCCTGCTGCCGGAACCCGCCGATACCCGCATTTTGCAGGCCACCGAGCAGATTATCGCGAAAAACTACGCGAAAATAAGCCTTTTGGGCAATGCGGAAGAAATTACCGCCCTGGCTGCCGAGTGCGGCGCGAACATCGAAGGGGCTGAGATTATCGACCCCATGACCGACGCCGACCGCGATACGCTTATCGACAAACTCTACGAAAAACGCAAAGCCAAGGGCATGAGCCGCGAAGATGTAGACAAACTGCTTGCCGGTACGGTGTACTACGGCGCGATGCTCGTTGGAGCAGGCCGGGCCGACGGCATGGTCGCGGGCAGCATCTGTCCGACAGGCGAGACCGTGCGAGCGGCGATTTACGGCGTGGGGCTGTCCGAGGGCAACCGCACCGTCAGCAGTTGCAGCATCATGAACACGATAGTCGAGGAAATCGGTGTCGACGGCTCGGTGATTTTCGCCGATACGGGCGTCCTGCCGGAGCCGACCGTCGAACAGCTCGCCGATATCGGTATCGCCGCATCCGCCGCCGCCCGCGCGTTGTTGGACGTCGAACCGGTAACGGCAATGCTGAGTTTCTCGACGAAAGGCTCAGCCAAAAGCCCAGCCGTCGATAAAGTTATCGACGCGACGAAAATTATCCAGCAGCGAAGGCCCGACCTGAAAGTCGACGGCGAATTGCAGCTTGACGCAGCCGTCATCCCGGAAATCGGGCAGAAGAAGGCCCCGGATTCGTCCGTCGCCGGCTATGCCAACACGCTGGTATTCCCGGACTTGTCCTGCGGCAACATCGGGTACAAGCTCGTGGAGCGTCTCGGCCGGGCCACCGCACTAGGCCCGCTGCTGCTGGGGCTTGCCAAACCGGTCAACGACCTCTCACGAGGCTGCAGCGTCGAAGACATAGTCCTGATTACCGCCATAACCGCCGTCCAGGGACTGTAACCGGCGCGCGGGTGCCGTGGCGTGAGCAAAGCGACAGCCACGATGTTTGCCGTAGTGGCATGGAGAGGCATGCTCAGTTGTGTTTTGAGGAGCTTGCGACGAAAAACATCAGCCTATAGCGCTTTGTCAGGTGAAACGCTCTTTGCGTTAACACCCTCACGCTGCCTGATCAGCAATACTCACAAATTTTCACTAAGCCTATGTTATAGGTCTAAATCAATCCATGCCGGATCGTGGTCACTGCCATCCCCACCGTGTTTTTTACGTCGGTCAATTGTTGGGTTAGTGAATTGCCCAGCAAGTGCTTGACTCACCCAAATTTGGTCAAAAAGACGATACTCGGGCAGGTCTGGGCCTGATGGGTTAAATCTATGAGTCCAGGCTGGTGTTTGCGGTCCAAGGCCCTGTCCAGGGGTTTCAGCTTTCGGTGGACGAGTCTCCGTTGTGTTCTCCAGAGTATTAACGAGCAGTTGATTATCCACTGTTAGCATGGGCGACAAGAACTGAGAATCTGGAGGGTCGTTCATATCCCCAGTAAGTACAAATCGACTATTTGGCCGTTCCATGCTACTAATGATTCGAGAGATCGTCTCGGCTTGCCGTCTGCGGCGATTGTTGGCATCAATTGCACCTTGAATCGGATCTTGTCCAAAAGGTACAAAATGACTCTTCAAATGAGTATTGTAAATTGTAAACAGCTTATCTCTATTGTGATTAAGGATTTCTACCTGAAGCAAGTCACGACTAAAAATTCGTTGGTTCGGCTCATCTGGATGAACTGCAGTTTGGTGAGATACTATGGTCCCAATCGGTAATTTTGACATAATTCCAACATCAATGAGCCGTGGGTCATTTCCCTCAACTAATGCAAAGTGAGAATATAGATTTTGTAAATGTTCTCGGTTGAATCGTTTAAGTATTTCGATGTGTTCAACTTCTTGAACTGCAAGTACATCGGCATTTACCACATCGACAATACGTCTGGCAATTTCATTAGTATCATCTGGACTCTTTGCTCGTACTAGACGCCCCATAAATGTTCGTACGCATAATTCATCCTGACTAAATGTTAATGTAATCCCTCCCGGATCATCATCAGGTATTTGACCAATTTTAGCTTGGAAATTGAACCGAGAAAAAAGATTGTTTAGGTTAAAAGTCCCAATTCTGACAATCATGTTCTGTCTCCTTTATCTTAGTTATTAATGGTTCCAAACGTTAAAGCTCAGCGACGCGGCTTGTCCGCGCCCGCTGAAGCGCCTTGTTGTGTGTTCTTTCCTTTTTCTTCAAGGTTGGCCAGCATTGTTTCGAGTTCCCTGGTGTGATACTTGTCTTTGCCAATCCTCTTTTTGCAGTAGGCTTTTACTTCATCGCCATATCCCCTGTCAATGAGACGGTTCATGCATGCGAGTGCCAGGTAGTCGTCATCCTTAATTTTCTGAAAGATATTGTAGACGGCTTTGTCAATCTTCTTACTGCTGTCATGAACAAGCGCCTTGATGAATCGAGCTTGTTCTGATGTTGCCCATGTGTCGGCAAACGGCGCTTGGTCGCTCTTAACATCCTTTGGATAACCGTACAGCAAAATCAGCAAATTTCTGGCATCGTACTTGTCCTTCCGCGGAGGATGCGATCGACCTTGCTCATCGGCTTCCTGCGTATCAAGGTCTCCGAATAGCTGGAGCAGGATGCCGTCGGAAGACGCAGGTCCGTTCCGGCTCACAAATCTTTGGAACAGCTCTTTCTGCTTTGCTTTGGATTTCAGGGAGTACAATGTTTCTCTGATAAAGCTGTCCACCTTGGATACGTCGAATGTGGGAATTCCGAGTTGTTTCAATACCAATGACTCAACATCATCTGGATAGTAAAATGCGAGCCGTCGGTATGCACCGATGCGACGATCTTCATGATCGGGAGTCAGAAAATCCTGCGCCAGTAGTTTCCGATGCTTCTGTTCTGTCAGGTCCTGCCAGTCTTTTCGCACGACACTGCACAACCGCTTTGAGTACGTCGGGGAATTCACGATAAGACCCCCCGTGGGTTGATATCTCGTTGCGTTGAAGCTTCGATTGAGAATCTGACCAAGGGCAACAAAACACAAATCTCCGACCGTGATCGTGTGTTCCTTCCCAAACATGCCAAGCATGTCTTTGTTCACTCCCTCCGGTACTTCCTTTCTGGTACGCTGGTTGAAATCATATTCGTCCGCGAAAGATATCCACATCTTCCCCTTGAGAGGCGGAACTTTTGTTTTTCGACTATCGTCCAGGTTCTTCAGGAGCAATGGCACGGCAGTGAACCCTTGTCTGACGATCTTGTCTAGCGTTGAGGACTTCATGGGCGGCTGAGAACCAAGCACGAGAGTGTGTACCTGATATGAATCAGAATGCGGCAAGAAATGAGAACCGCTGAACGTGGCACTATAGCCGTAGCCGATTTCCGAGACCCCGGGCAGCTTGTCGATGAGAGCTTCCGTCTCTGGATTTTCCGGTTGGGGACGTTTAAATTGTGGATTCAGAACCTTGCGGATTACCTTGTTATTCTTGTATTTGATGTAAACGCCGTCCGATCCCCAAGGGCTTTGCCATAGCTCAATCGGAGGCGAAGGGAGGTAGCGAATAAGGTTGCCCGGAATCGAAGGACCGTTAGGCTTGCCAAGGATTCGTTCGGCTTCTTGTCTTGACATGCCTATTTCGATCTTATCGAATGCAACCAGTATTTCTGCTACTTCGGCATTTGTGGCCGCACGCCCACATCGTGTCTGCCCATATTCTTTGGTCCACCTTGAACCGATTGAGTTGCTATCACTACAACCCAAGACAAACAGCACTGAGACAATCAAAAATGTTCTACCTATTCCCATTTGTATCCCCAACGTTTGGCATCAGCAGGCCGTGAGTGAACTTGCAAGCAAAACCAGCCCGCTTGCTACGGCTCTGCCCCATGCCTTGGTTATGTAATTCCCTGGCCGCAGTTGTCGCAGAAGCGAGCATCGGCATCATTAAGCTCACCGCACTTTGGACAGGCTATTGATTTACTCAATGACGCTCCGCAACTCTTGCAGAAATTGGCTGTGTCTTCGTTATTCTCGTTGCACTTGTGGCAACGAATTACTTGCACTTCTCGGTCAATGTTCGACGAAGCCAGGCCCTCACCGATAGCGGATGAAATATCACGTACAGCCTCCTTGGTGCCATCCGCCATGTAGTTAACGACATCCTTACCTACTGGCGTAACTTCGTTGGCCATGTAACGAGTAACAGCACCCATAAACGCAAACTTACAGATAGCGCCCCCTACCCCAATAAGTGGAATGCCAATAAATGCGCACCAGAAATAGCGCAGTGGACTATCAAATGAGTCGGATGACGAGCCGGATGACGAAAAGAATGAGGCGATGGACGAGAAGAAACTACCGATGCCGACGATTGCGAATAGAAGGCCGACACCAAGCACAACAGGGCCTATGACCCTGAGAATTGCCCGATTACCCTTGTGGCCATCCGTGTTAATGTTTTTCCCCATCGGCGTACCTCCACTAAAGTTGCATAACATAATAATATACGACACGATCTTCGCCGATTCTATCGCTACCGCGGTGGAAATGTCAACAAGAGAGGGAAAAGGGATAGTGTCAAGCCGGGTGGATTATACAACAAGCTGCATCCCCTACAGCCTACCGCCTCGAATGGCTAGGACTGGATTTGAACCAGCGACACCCGCATTTTCAGTGCGGTGCTCTACCAACTGAGCTACCTAGCCGTCGCTTCGGCCCGCAAGCCGAAGAGGTCATACTTTATCGATTTTCCGCCGTCTGTCAAGCCCCCGGAGAGACTTGCCGCGGATTATTCTTCCGTCGGCTTGAATCCGGTTCGCTTGACGATATCGCCAAGGGAGAACCAGCCGATAACCGCCTGCTGATACTGCTGCCTCTGAAGCGATTCGATAAGCATCTTCTTTTCCAACTCAAACTTCATCGCCAACGCGGGAATGAAATTTATCCGCTGGGCAACCACTACGCAACCCTCGGCTTTGAGCGGCAACACCGCCAGCGCAGCCGACTCCTTGAGATAGGCTGCGTCAAGATTCTTCGGGGTCAGCTTTTCAAACATCTCGTCGATGACGTAAGAATCGACGGCAGGATTCTTGAACTCCATACTCCACAACTTGGTCGGTTGAAAAGCCCCGCCACCATAGACATTCCGCATTTTTCGGGCGAACAAGCCGGTTTTTATCGGCTCATTCTTTCCCTTTTTGACATTTGTTACATTTTTGACATTTTTTACATATGCGTCGAGATCGGCGGGTTTCTTGAGAGTCTCAGCTTTGGCGGTCGCCAGTTGGAACGCCTGGGCGAACTTCCAGTCCTTGATGACCTGTTCGCGAATTTTCTTCGTCATAGCCTCGGGAGTTTGTACCTTTTTCGCCTCGCGGAACCGCCAGATAAGCTGCCCGCTGCCCCCGCCCGCATATGCCATCAAGACGGGGCCTTCCTTGCCCACTTCAAGTTTGCTGTTGGGGACAATCGGCTTGACCTGCATGGCGATTTGCGCCAGCGAAATGGGGCGCTGACGGTAACTCTGATCGAACAGCGCACAATTGCCAAGCAGTTTGTGCTCGCTGATTTCTTTCGCGGATTCCAACGGCGTGCCCCCAGCGGTAACCGGGAAAAACCGGATGCCGGTAACCGGGAAAATCACCTCGTCAATCCCGTCGAAGCAGGCCCATTCCAGCTTCGGCATGGCGGGAACTTTCTTGCGAACCTGGGCGGTAATCTTCTCCAGGGCCTCGGCAAGCGTGATGTTCCTGGCCAGGAGCGTAACCTTCATCTTCGGGTCGATGTCGATTTCGCCGTGCTTGCCGTAGGGGTAGCAGATTACCGCCAACTGCGGATCGACCAGGACCGCAAGGTCTTTAATCGCCTCGTTAAGAGGCTTGTCCTTAATACCCACAGCCGTGATCTTCCGCTTCAAAAGCACGTCGGCGGAGATCGTCAACTTTTCGGCAACCTGCTGGTAAACGTTTGGCAAATCGGCAGCCTTTTTGCCAACATGCTGCTCGTCCAGCTTGCGTACCATCTGCTCAATCCGACCGAAGATATCCTGGTATTTCTCCCGAGCGGCGGCGGGCTGAAGCTTCTCAACCGCAACGGCGACCTTCTCGGAATAGCTCATCGGTACGGAACGCGTGGGGACAGGGGCTTCCTTTTCAGCCTTTTTGTCGGGCTTCTTTTCGTCTTTCTTGTCGGGCTTCTTATCGTCTTTGGTTTTATCCTTTTTTGGCGTCTCGACGGGCACTTTTTTGACGAAAATATCCTCGCCCTCGTGCTGGTTGATGTAATCTTCTATTTCTTCCTTGGCGGGCTTGGCCGACATGGCGACAGCGGTATAATTGACGAATACGTAATCCAGGGCGACTCGCGGGGGGTGCTGGTATCCAAAAGTGAACTTCTCGACCCCGTCGAAGCTATCGGCAAGACGAGCTTTGTACTTCTCGAACGTTTCGTCGATCTGCTTGTCGGTGGGAGTTTTGATTTCTTTGAGAAAATCCTTTGCCGGCAGAATAACCGCGCGGAGTTGCATCTTCTCATCAACATCCCTGAACAGCGTCTTGAGTTCCTGGTTGCTCGGCGGGATAACAGCCATTGAGGCATTGTAATTCTTGAAAACCATCAGCCAGCGACTGAAAAGCGAACGGAGTTTTTTTTCAGTTATCTGCCGGTCCTGGCGAAGGTCGCCGGCAATCTTATCGTAGTCAAACCACGGCGACTTGGTCTGCTTAAACCTGTTGATAAGCTGATCGACCTCGGCATCCGTTACGGTAACCCCGTCCTTCTCGGCTTGGCGAACCAGCAGCGCGTAGGCAAGCGGAACATCTCTCTCGCCAACCTCCCCACTACTACCCCCGCTCAGACATCCGAAGGCATACGCCATCGCCGAATGCTTGCCGAAACCCGGCCAGAAGATACGCAGCAGTTCCACGTCCGCACGCCCGCTCTGGAGGGCATTGCCGGTCAGTTCAAAATCCCTGGCGGTCCCAATGACCGTCTTGCCGCGGTCTGGGTTAAACAACATGTTGATGCCCTGGAAACCGACCAGGAAACTGATCATCAAAACCACCATGATCACGAAGATCATCTTCTGCCGTTTACGAAAAAACTTTAATGACAACATTTTATTCTCCTTCTGCCACTCGACCCGAGCCGGGGCACATAGAACGACTAATCATAGTGATTTTCCCCGCCATTGCAAGCCATGTGATTTCCCCAATACCCGGTTCCCGTTTCACCCGTTCCAGATTTCCATTTCCCGCGTGGGCGGGAGTACCCACCCTGCAATTCCCGGTTCCTGTTTCATCCGGTTTGGGGTGGCATGGCTTGCTTGCAAGCCATGTGTTTTTCATCCCGCATAGGGCGAAAACCGATGGCCATGAAAGATGGATACACGATGGCTTGCATGATCGGCCCTCCAAAGCCGATGACCATGTGAGACGATGTAGAAATTGCCAATGTTGGGTGGCATGGCGACACCGAAGGGGTCGCCATGATGGATGGCGTAAAAATTGCCTATGTTGGGTGGTCTTGAGAAAGAATGGCATGGAAATTGTGAATCGATCTTTCATGGCTACACCGCAAAAAACGCGGTGTTTCCATG
>JAIORC010000272.1 GCA_021108335.1 Phycisphaerae bacterium | reverse complement strand
GCGACGAAGATTGTCGGAAAATGGCATTGCGGAGATCAACCGGAGTTTCTCCCCACTCGGCACGGTTTTGACAGTTGGTACGGACTACCGTATAGCAATGACATGGGTATTTCCCGGGGGTATGCCGGCCCTCCTCTGCCCTTGATGCGGGGGGAGGAGGTCATCGAGGAGCAGCCCGACCAGACAAGTCTCACCGAGCGGTACATGGAAGAAGCGCTCCAATTCATTCGTACCTCCCGCGAGCAACGGTTCTTCCTCTATTTTGCGCACATGTATGTTCATACGCCCATATATGCCCCTCAACGCTTCCTGGAACAGTCGCAAAACGGGAAGTTCGGTGCGGCAGTAGAACACATTGACCACTGCATGTCCGTTTTGCTCTACGAGCTGCAAAAGCTGGATCTGGACAGCAGAACACTTGTCATTTTCACATCTGATAATGGCGGGTTACTGCGAGCCGGTGGGAGCAACGCTCCGTTGCGTGGAGGAAAAGCGACCACTTGGGAAGGCGGCATGCGTGTGCCCTGCATTATGCGCTGGCCCGGTCGGATTGCGGCCGGGGGTGTGTGCGGGGAGATGGCTACCGCAATGGATATTCTCCCAACCCTGGCCCACATATGCAACCAAGAGCCGCCAGGTGATCGTATCATCGACGGTAAAGATATATCTCCACTGATGTTCAATGCGTCCCTTCCTTCGCCGCACGATGTATTTTACTACTACTACGAGAGGGAACTGCAAGCGATACGAGTTCAAGATTGGAAGTTGCATCTTTCCAGTGGTGAGTTGTACAACCTGCGAGAGGATGTTGGTGAAACCATAGATGTGGCCGCAAAACATCCGAATGTCGTACAGGATATTCGACAACGTGCAAATGCCTGCCGCCATGACCTCGGAGACTCGCTACAGGGAGTGGCCGGAAAGAATGTACGCCCGTGTGGCCAGGTGACAACTCCCAAACCATTGACGACATATGACCCCAACCATCCTTACATGATCGCGATGTATGACTGATATCATGCACAAGAAAACGAAACAATGCGAGTTCATGGAAACGGTCGCAATCGAGGGTTCGACGACGGCATTCTCTCCATCTTTTTTTGTATCTCTCGCCGAAGAATCGGCCAAACCCGACATACTCCTGATCATGCCCGATCAGATGCGAGGAGATTGCCTGTCCATCCTCAATTATCCGGCAGTGCGCACTCCGTAACTGGATCAACTCGCTGAACGAGGTGTGTTGTTCCGACGGGCCTATACTATTGTTGCGTCCTGCATTCCCGCGTGCTACTCGCTGCTTACCGCGTCGTCCATGATGTTTTTTTCGGGCTGTCGGGATCGTCCAGCCCGTCTGCGTCAATCCAGAAAAACAATCGATTCCCAATTTTCAGCCGATTTACCGGCTACTTTCCAGCTTCTCTGCCAGATTTTGCCTCTTCATCAACCTGATTTCTCCGGTTTTCTTTCGCAGATGAGTTTTTCGGCAGGGACAGGTTTCGTAAGTGCCGTACTCGAACGATTCGCTGTCGGGAATATATAGCCCGTGTATCCGTTGGCATAGTCGAAGGCTATGATATAATTATTACCACACCTCATGGAATTGTCATTGCAATTTAATAATCTTCCAAAAGCTGGAGAGATATCCCCTATTGGGCATCTCGGCCAGGCCGAAGCGTGTGTTTTTTACTTTTTCGGCTACCAGCGGAATACGCCGGGCACTATTTTTTTTTCGAGAGGAACGTGGCGGCAACATCCGTCATGTTCTTGCCCTATCTCCTTATTAAGCCGGAAGATAGGGTTTTGTCGGTGAGCAATGTGAACGTCAAAACTGGTAGTTGTACAGCCGAGGGAGCCGGAGTCAATCCGGGCCATTCATTGATCCGCTGGTAGCCCATTAAACGAAAAACACACCTTTCGTATCCCCAACCTTTGGGCCGTTACTGAAATTTGATAATTTCAGTTGACAGATAGGTAGGCGTGTGGTAATATTTTGTACATGGCGTTAATAAAAATACGACAAGGGCTTAAACATGCTTAAGAGAGTCAATATAGCGAGCCAGGTAGCGAACTGCATCGAGAGAGATGCGGAAAAAGAGCGTCGGCCTGTTGGGGCGAGGCTTCCTTCAGTGCGAGTTTTGTCTAAGCAGTTGGGAGTAAGTAGCAAATCGGCGAACGAAGCGCTGAAGATTCTTGAAAAGCGGGGCTTGGTCGAATTGAGGCCACGCGAGGGGGCGTTTCTTAAGGTAAACCTCAATGCAAGCACGAATTCCAAGAGGCAATTACAGCAGGTTGGTATCGTCTGGGCGAGCCGGTCTTCAGGCAGGACGTTGGAAAGTTTATATTCTGAGGCTGAGCGTTGGTCTTCGCAGGTTATTCGATCCGCGGAGGAGGCTCTCAATAAAGCTGCCTACCATTCAGTGTCATTGTCGATTGAATCAGGCTTATCTGCCAGGGCTTCAGGGATATTGGACCGTGTAGATCAGTTGGGCGATAACCTCGCCGGCATAATCACTTTCGATTGGAGTGGTTCCAGGGAGATGCTGTCGGATTTGGATTCTCGAAACATTCCCTGGGTTACGATCAACCCAAAGGACCTGCGTAGCGTTTACAATTTCGTTGAAGCTGATAATCTGTTTGGTGGGAGGCGGCTCGGTAAATGTCTAGCCCTTATGAATATCAAGCGGGTGGTCGTGCTTAGCAGCGGTCCCCTGAATGAGCACGTATCCGGCATGGAAAAGGTGTTGGGACTTTACAACGGCTACCTGGAAGCGGGTGTATGCCCGTCCGGCGTTGAGCAGGTAATCTGTCCAGACTGCGAAGAAGAGGATGGTTATCGGTTGGCGTTGTCATATTTAAAAAAGTCTGCCCGCCCACCTGAGGTAATTTTTGCCACAGGCGACCTGCTGGCGGTGGGCGCAATCAGGGCCTGTCGTGAGTGTGGACTCAATGTCCCGGAAGATGTGGGCGTTGTCGGCGCAACGGGATTGCAATTGGCCCAATATGTTTCCCCGCCTTTGACTGTGCTTCTTCAGCCGACCGAGATGATGGGTCGGCACGCGGGGAATATGCTTATCGAGATGATGCGGGAAGGCGTCCGGCGGATAGTGGGAAGGCGAATACCCAGCCCAATCATATTCCGCGAGTCGCTTTGTGTTCCCGACGAGTTGCGGTTGGAGATAGAGCAGCAGTATGAACGCGAGGCTGCTGCGTTAAACTGAAAAGTTGATATAAGAAGTCGCTCTGAAGCGTTTTTGGAGCAATTGAAAAAGTTTGAGGTTTTTGTTGGGAGCAAGTAACTCCCCGGAAGGAGAAGAGATGATGAAGGCATTAACCATTTTATTGGTAGTGGGTGTCTTAGCTGTGTCAGCCCAGGCAGTCTTGATCGAGGCCGAGGCCGATGCTACGATAGCAGGGGGCAGTGGTGCCAACAACAACTACGGCACGAGTACAGCTCTTAAGTGTTATAACAGAAGCGCTAGTACGCTCGATCACAAGAGCTACATGCGATTTGACATCTCCGGTCTGACGAATGATGTCGAAACAGCCACCCTGAACCTCAGGATTCGCACATCGAGTTATATTGATACCAACGTTACGGTTCAGGTTTACGGCCTGAATAACGGAGACGCCGGCGAAAGCTGGGGTGAAGGCACGATCACCTGGAATAACGCTCCGGCTAACGACACCAGCAACCCCAATAACGACTCCCATGGCGCTTATGGTTTCACTTCGTCGGCAACGTTGCTGGGTACCATTGAAATTGCCCACAATCTTGCTGGCGACACCTTGGTAACTTTATCCAATACGGCCTTGATTAATTTCCTGAACGCCGATACGGATGGCCAGGTAACGCTGATGTGTAATGGCGGTACCGTCTGGGCTGATGACGAGGTTCAGTTCGCGTCGAGAAGTCATGACACAATGACCGGTCCCGAGTTGGATATTACGGTTACTCCCGAGCCGGCAACGATGGTGCTGCTGGGTCTTGGTGGCGTAGGGCTGCTGATCCGTCGCAGACGACGAGCGTAGTGTCGTACGGCGGCAAAAGCCGTCTTTACATACATATCCGGGAATCGTCGGTAGCTGTGTTTGGTCGTCGACTCCCATAGTGGCAGCTTTGGGCTCTGCTGTAACAAGTTGAGATTTACCGTTCGCCCTTCGCCGGAAATGATAGTCTGATTGCGAATTGCGGATTGTCCCGTTTTCCGGGAATGATCCGCAATCAGGGAGAAAGGGAACTTCCATGTTAAATCGACAATCAACAGTCGGAAATCGAAAATTAAATCCGAAAACCAAAATCCGCATTCCGCAATTGCGAGGCGGTTTTACGCTGATCGAGTTACTGATGGTCATTGCGATTGTATCTCTGTTGGCCAGCATTTTGCTTCCTTCACTGAACAGGGCGAAGAAACTGGCGCAGCAGGTTACCTGTGCCGCCAATTTGAAAAATGTCGGGAGCGCCATGTGTATGTATACGATTGACCATAATGGATATCTCCCGCCCTGCTATATCCCTGGTTCGGTGATTGGAAATTTCGAGCACTGCTACTGGGCACAACTCCTTATGCCCTATGCCGGGGATACGGGCGAGACATTTGTATGCCCTAATTACTTTGTTAATCGCAAAAAACAAACTAAATATAATTGGTATTTTTTGTTTGCTCCCGGTGGCCAATCGAATAGGTATGGCTACAATCACCGGGCTTTGGGTTGTGGTGGATATGCGTCTGGTTTTGGGTGCGTGAGCAATGGTAAAATTACCAGGCTCGCATCGGTGCCCAGGGCGGATTTTGTGATGTGTCTTGATAATGCTTTTGCATTTGCGACCTCGCCAGAAAGCTATGGAGGAAATCCGGAACGGTACAAGGAGGTATATCTCCCCGAAGAAATCCGACACAATAATGGCATCAATATTCTTTTTGTTGACGGTTCGGTTAGTTGGGCATCGATCGATTCCGCTTATTTCGATTACGGAGCGGAAGAATATTGGGAGTTTAAATGAGGTGCGAAACACCGGTTTTTCCATTTCCCGCTTATCTGTTCACTTAAAAAGGTTTACAAAGAATGAAAATATATATTTCGCGTATGCGTATTTTTTACATCGTTTTTATCCTTTCCATTCTGACGGTTGTTATCCACATCGTTGCCCAATCCGCTGTTGCCGGAATGCCTGCTGCGTCCAAGACGCCCCGAACGGTGGTTATGATTCCTACATCCAGCCCACCAGTACTTGACGGGCATCTGAACGATCCGGCTTGGCGAGGGAAGGCGATACTGGACAGTTTTATCCTGAACCGCGGTGGTAACAAACGGGCTTCAGCCAAAACAGAAGTCATTGTTACCTATGACAGCAAGAACCTGTATCTGGGTATTCGGGCCTTTGACAACGCCCCGTCGGACCTGGTAACAAAAGCTACCCAAGCTGAGCCGTCGCGTGTATGGGGCGACGATGTTATCGAAATATTCATCGATGCGACCCACGATCGGAAGAGTTATCATCACTTCGGCGTCAACGCCCTGGGGACGCGAGCATCCATGTTTTCAATCCACCATGGTCGGCGAGAGGCGTCGGTAAACCTTAACGCCGAGTTCAAGGTTGCCGTCGATCGCGGGGCGAAGGCCTGGACAATCGAGATAGCCATTCCATTTGCGAGGCTTCGGTCCGCACCCGCTTCGGGCGAGGTATGGGGGTTTAACGTTAATCGCGGTAACCCGCGGCTTCGCGAGTACAGTAGTTGGGCGGGAGTACAGGGCGGGTTCGGTCAGCCGAAAGAATTCGGTCTCATGCGATTCCCCTCCGACAACAATCTGCGAATAGAGACTCGCGGGTTTGCCTCGCGTAAGGGAAATGCCGACCAGAGCAATGTTTTTTCAGGCGTTATGCAGACGAAGAAAGCCGATAGTCTGGAAGTGGCGGTTACATCGTCAGCCAAGGGTAAGAGTACTACCTTATCAGCCAAGCGGACGTTCAAGGGCGACGGAAAGACGCCGCTACGGTTCGCCGTACCGTACACAGTCTCCGGATCGGAGGGCGAGACGGTGTCCTTCTGTGTGAAGTCCGATGGAAAGGTTCTCTATCAGAACACCGTGGACGCGACCGATGTGGTCGCTGCCGTGGTCTGGCAAACCGCCGATCCGCTCTACAAGGAGCTTTTCGGTAAGAATGGTCCAGGTATTGCCGCAAAGGGCACGCTTATGTGGTCGCACCGGTTGGTGAGCTCTTCCGTAGTACCGACTATATGCATCAAACACGCCCAACCGTACGAGCTTGGCAAGGTTTATTCCAATGCCGCGAAGCGGCGGCTCCGCTACTTCAACCAATCGGGCAAGTTCATGAACAAGAATCTGTTCCGATTCAAGGACTATGCCGATCAACTCGGGCTGAAGTTCATCTTATTTGGGAACCGCCGCGCTAAGGCCTCCGGCAAGCCCAGCAACTCAAATGGATATTCCTATCTGATCGATCCTGAGAACCAGGAAGTTTATATTCAACAAGCCCGAAAACTGCTGAAACAGTACAAGCAGTATATCTGGGCCTTTAGTACCGGCGACGAGGTTCAGGAGCACGATCTGACGCAGGGGCTGCGGTTTCACTACAAGAACGGCCCATATCCGTTCATGAAACGCGTGGACCGCGAAGTGAAGAAAGAATTCGGCTATGGGAAATTCGGTATCCCGACCTCACTGGAAGACAAGAACCCTTTCCGCTGGATTGCGTATCGCCGGTGGTACAATGACAGGTTCTGCAAGTTTCAGAAGCGTATTTACGAGACCGTCAAGGCCATTGCGCCGGAGGTATACGTGATTGGCCCGGACCCTATGGCAGCGATTATGCCACTCGATTATGCCGGTTACGGCCGATATACCGACATAATGACCCACCAGCTTTACCCGCGTAACAATCCATACCGTCAATCCTTCGCATGTATCACGAAAACCGTGCGCGACCTCGGAGGCAAGCCCACGCTACCATGCGCCCACGTCGAGAACTATGCGAACAGTTATCGCCCAGCCGAGGTCCGTGAACTGATGAGCCAGGTCTATCGCGGAGGCGGTGAAGGCTTTCACCTCTACATGCCCGACACCGCCAACCGTTTCCACCACAAGAAGCATTGTGACATGCGTCATGACTGTTACGGCTCGTGGCCGCGGTGGGAGACGGTGATGGGCGTGCTCGATCTTGCCGCCAGCAACCCGAGGCCACGCCTGCCTGAAGTCGATTGTGCCATACTGTATTCAAACGACGCGCACATGGGCGAGATACTCGGTGGTATAAAGAGCCGCGGCCACTATCGATCCCTGCTCAACCTGCTTGGCCCGGCGGCACGCGGATGGTTCCAGGTCATCAGCGACAACCAGGTCGCCCGCGGTGAGATCAAACTCAGCCGCTTCCGCACCATTTATGTCCCCCACGCCATTCATCAGCGCAAGGAGGTTGTGGCAGCCTTGGTAAACTACGTGGAGAGTGGCGGGAGGCTTGTTGTGCCGCAGCCAGACGCCTTTACATGGCATCTCGATGGTACGCGGATGGACAGTCTCCGCGCGAAACTCATGATTCCCATGGGCAAGGTCGGTAAGCATACGCGGGTAACACTCGCTGAAACGACCGGGCCATCGCGGTTGAAGAAAGGCATCGAGCTTCCCTTACCATGTGGTGCGTCGTTGCAAACCGGAAAGGATATTACCGTCCTACTGCGCTACGAGGACGGTTCCGCCGCAATGGCATACAAAACCGTTGGGAAGGGAAAAGTTTATACATTTGGATTTGACCCGCTCTATTACAAAGTACTTTCCGATGCGGCATGGCGAGAATTCTGGAAATTCCTGCATGCGAAATTTACCCACGCGGTGGACCTCGATATCTGGCGATTCACCTTTCCGGAAATCCCCGCTGCGCGGAAAGTTGTTACACCACCACCGGGCGTCTGCCTGACAAACAACTACGTTGTGTGGGACACCAATGAGGCAATACCAATGCGAAATCGCAAAATCGCCGGTACCTACAGCTATAGCCTCGCACCGGACCTTGTCAAAGACGAAGGCGGCCTGACGGACATACCGTTTACCAAAGGCGACCTCATGGACCGTCGCCAAGGCCTGAAATCGCCTAATGCGGCACGCGCGACGGAACAAAAACGCTTCGCCGTCGGTTGGACCACCAAAAAACCCGTCACCGTTACCTTCGACCTCGGGGCAAAGTATCCGCTGAGACGATTTTGGATAATTTTCAACGGAGAACTTCCTGAGACGATTATTGAAGGCGAAGTGAATGGTACATGGCGACGCCTCGGACAGGTGAAACGGCAAGTTCCCGTGGACAAGGATGATTTTCCCGCCGTCTCCATTACCCTCGACAAATCGGCTCCGCCTGTCCGCCGTTTACGAATGCGCCTCGGCACACGCCGGACCAGGCACATAATTATTCCGGAAATCGAAATATGGGCACGCGATTAGAATTGGTATGGCACTACGATTTGTGTGTACTTTATTTTCAGCAGAGCAGTTGAACCCTACTTTGTATATATTTTTAACTATTGAGGAGATGCAAAATGGCAAACATAAAAATGAAGATGATGTTGGTGGCTGTGTTATTGGTGGTTCTGACGGGCGTTTTGTCGTTGCGGGCCTTGGCAGCCAAGCAACCCGCGATGAAGAAGCCTGCGGCCAAGCAACCCGCGGTGAAGAAAGTATCGCACGATATTATTACTATTGACGGTAAATTGGACGATTGGACGAGCAGCGCCACTACTTTTGAAATGCCGAAGGCGGTACAGGATGCCACGGATTCGCCATACGGAAAGGTGAAGAAACTCTGGGTAACACATGACGATAAGTTCCTGTACTTCAGGGTTGATTTTGTCAATCCGCGACCGTTTACCGATGCGACACAGTCAGCCTTCAAGAAAGGATACTGGACCAACCAGCGATTCATCATTCTGGACGTAGACGGCGACAGTCGCCTCGATTACCGCAGTGCGCAAATTAAACTGAAAAAGTCTGACATGAATAACACCTATGTTGCCAAGTGGACGGGGAAAAAGTGGGTAACAAAGCTTTGGCACCAAGGCAAAAAAAGTAAATGGAGCACCCCCGCCATCGGTACCCTGGGGCATTACAGCAAGGATGCTTCGTCGATAGAGATTCGCATGCCACGCGAACCGCTCGAAATACAGTTATCCGAACTAGGTGTGCAGGTCTTTATGAGCTATCGCGACAAGGTGAAAGGCAGTAACAAATGGATCAGCGAGTACTATCCAAGCCGCCAGAAATGGTTTGTCTATAATTTGAAAACTGGCACCACCAAAACCAAGGCCACTAAAACCAAGACCACTAAAACCAAGACCGCAAAAGTCAAGACCACCAAAACCGACACCGCAAAAACCAAGACCACCAAAACCGACACCACTAAAACCAGCACAAACAACTAGTTGTTGAACCCTCGGATGAATCAATTTACGTTACGGCAAATGTCTCGAACGGTTATCATAAAAGAAAGGTTGTTCTCATGGGATTGCGTGAATTATCCGCGGAAGCTGCGATAGCTGGTCTTGATTTTTTGGTACGCCATCAAAACAGGGATGATAACAGTGCTGATCGTGGCCGTTTTCCAGACCTTTACAACTGCGATGCTAACCGCATCGATAATTACACAATCGTCTGGACTACAGGTGTTGCGATAGAGGCGTTGTTGATCGGCTATCGATTCTGCGGGGATGAAAAGTATCTGGACACTGCTGGCAGTGCGATACGATATATCAAAAGTCTCCAGATTTTCTCGCCATCCACGCCACGTCATCACGGCGCGTTTCGCGAAGAGACGCCGCAAACCGATTGGAGCCATCCGCGGGACGGGTTAACGGCGGCCTGGGCGTTATTGGACTGGTCGCAGCAAAGCGGCGACCTCGACGCGGAACAGCGGGCCAAGCTCTTCGCCGAATGGTTTATCACGGTGGCGATGAAAGACGGTTATCCATATTGGACCGTGCGATTTAACGAAGACGATCAAGCGTGGAAACCGCTTTGGTACGGTTCGTTCCACAGTGGCGGGGCTTTTTTCTTCTACCGTTTGTATAAGCTTACCGGCGAGGACAAATATCGTCGGGTTATGGAGAGTATCCTACGGCACTACAATCGTAATCACCTTGACGCGGAAGGTCGGATCTCCGTTATCCGCGACCGGCGTAGCGGCGAAGTATTGGACGGTGGCGATACCGCTCCCTGGAGCAATCCAGGTTGGGAAGTAATGCACGTTTACAACGACGATTTCGGGGCTTTAGCGAATCTGGCGGCGTTTACACTGAAGAAGGAACCGGATTATCGCAAAGCCGCCGAATGTTTCCTAAGGCGGATGTTATCCGTCCAGCGAGTCGACGGAGGCTTCGGTCCGAAAAACTATTCGGTTCCCAGTGCGGGTGGAACCGTACTGATGGAGCTGATTGCCGCCCGTAGCCTGGGACTGGAAATGGACTGCCGGGAAAGCATGGACAGAGCGGTGAACTACCTTCTGAAGCAACAGGTTCGCCAGCCGTCAAACCCTTCCGATGGAGCCTTTCTGGGCATGGACGACGAGTACGTAGTCAGCAAGACTATGGCCCATTGCCGCACCGCGGCGTATGCGATTATGGCGCTGCTGCGGTACGCCGGCGCTACCGACCCATTCTACTTCCTCGAAAAGTCGGCGGACCAGAACAAGGAGAATCTAGATGTCTGAAAAATTAGTTGTCGCCCAGATAGGATGCGGAGCTTTTGCCGCAAACCAGCACGGTCCGAACCTGGTGAGAAATCCGAATATCACCAGGATCAAGTGGGCCTGCGACGTGTCCGAGAACAACGCTCGCTCATATGCGGAAAAGTTTGGAGCCGAAAAGATAACCGCTTCGTTTGAAGACGCCACCACCGATCCGGAAGTGGATATTATTTGTATTGCTACTTCGCATGAAGTGCATGTTCCGATTATCGAAAGCGCAGCAGCTCACGGGAAACACATCTTCTGCGAAAAGCCGATGGCTATGGACGAACCACAGGCTTACAAAATTATCGGGGCGGTACGAAGGGGTGGGGTTAAGCTTTGTGTCGATTACATGCGACGGATGGCCCCGGCTTTCGTCGCGCTTAAAGACCAGTGGATAGCCTATAAAGCAAACCCGCGGCATCAGCCTTGGCGATATATCGAGAAACCCCGCGACAAATTCATCGAGGAAACAAATACGGATTTTCTTGTCCGTGTACAGGATGAGAGCAGCACCTATCGCACGGTACATCTCGATCCGATTCGTGGTGGCGGATTGATTATCGGTGAAGCGGTTCACTGGCTTGATCTCGCCTGCTGGCTTTTTGACAACGACAGGCCCGTTGAGATATTGGCATGGGGATCAGCCCGCATGAGGTACGGAATACATTTGATGTTCCAGAGCGGAAACGCAGCCACCATAACGTTTACACCCAACGGCTCGTTTGATTACCCCAAGGAAATGTACGAAATCGCTTGTGACGGGGCGCTGTTCCGCATGGAGCATTTCGTCGAAAACCAGTATTATGGCCGCCCCGGAGTCGAAAGAGAAATATTCCCGCTTCAAAGAGACCCCTTGCCTGAAATCGGTACACAGGGCGGTTTGGCGGGATACCAGGAAAAACAGAGGGCGAAAGTGGCCGACTCGCGAAACGCGAAAAACGACTGGAGCGATTTTCTGACGGATCATGGTTACGAAGGTCTTTTCGATGGTTTTATCGATTCCATTATCAACGATACCGCGACGCCATGCGATGAATTAGCCGGCTACAG
>JAIORC010000378.1 GCA_021108335.1 Phycisphaerae bacterium | reverse complement strand
CGGAACCCGCCGCATCCCCAAACAGACCAGAACCATCGCCACAACAAAAGCCGCCGCCACAACAATCCAATGAGTTATCGTAGTCATCCTGTCATCTCCCTGTACGTCAGCGTATTATATTTGACGCCCCGGAGCAAAAAAAGTTCCCGTGATCGAAAATTTTTACGGATCAGAGCAAATTCCGAAATGTTTTGCCGGGTGTTTCGGAGAAGATTGCCGCGCAAAAGGCCACGCCCGGCGGACGTGGCCTTTGTTGATTCAGTCATATTTTAAGTCGAGGCGGACAGCCTGTTCCTGTTTGTCTTACTCGGCTACTTCCTGATAACTGCCGCGGTCTACTTCCAGTGCCAGGGTGTTTTCAAAGCCGGCTATGGATGGAGGTAAATCGGTCTTGTCTATGTTGATATTAACATTGCCCCACAAAGCGCTGGCGTTGTCGCTAAGCCCGATTATACTACTGGTAGTTACCACCGGATGACCATGAAACTCAAGGCTGTCCGCTACAATAACTCCACCAGTCGCGGTAACGTGCCCATGAAAATCCAAATCATATCCCGGAGCCAGAATAAACGCGCCTACATGCTCTTTGATATCGTCAAACATGGGATCCTCGGGGGCGTTTTCCACACTATTGGCTGTCATATGTCCCTTAAACGTAAGCGTACTGTCTGTATCCGTAGGATCCGTTACGATCATACCGTTGATGGTTACCTGGCTTTTAAATACCACATCGTTTGGTGATTGGATGTAAAGAATACCGTTAATCGTCGTATCCTGGGCAAACTGTGGATCCGTGTTCGCCGGAATATATACATTATTAAGAACGAGCGGCTCGCCGCCGCCACCACCACCGCGGCCACCACCGCCATTATTGCCATCATCTTCGTACAACGTAGTCGCAAGCGCGGTCAACGGCGCCAAGTCCAATTCCGGGAACTCCGGTATGGGGATATTTTCGTGCAGATGCGACGCATATACGTCCGGATCTGAAGAGCCGGCAATAGTCATGTTGTTACCATTACCCGTTATCCCTATATTTCCATCGTCGCCTGCGGCATAGACATCACCAGTAACTGTTATGTGCCCCTGAAGTGATACGTCATCGCCGTACACTTGATTCGCAGCCGACATCACCGAACCGCTGGCGGGATCGTCCACACCTTCAATTGTTACGTGTCCATGTAAACTCAGCGGGCCTTTCGTAGCGATACCGTAATCAAATATACCAGAGCTGCTGGGCGTCAGGTCGAACTCCATCGACGTCCGGCGAGTGGTGGTGTCCCATCGCCCCGTGGATTCGAGCTTTACGCGATTCGCACTTATCATGCTGATACTGCACGCAAACATGCAATCGCCCGCCTGTATTTCGGGTATGTTAACGGTACTGCCACTTCCAGTAGCCTCCCATGACGACGGCAGAACATTGCACAAATTCGCGGCGAACGTGCTTTCGTCGGTGCTGCCAGGCAGGCTGACATTGCTGAGTTGATACATCATGTAGTTCAACCCGCTTTCAGCCGACACTCTCGCCTGCGTCATGTTGCTATGGTTATCGGCTTTGCGGAATTCATTGACCGACATATGGCTCATTGCCACTCCCAGAGAGGTCAATACAGCCAGCACTATAATAGACATCAAATAGGCTGCTCCCTTTTTTCGCCGCAATACCCCGTTTTTTACTCTCCCCCGGATTGCAAAACAGCGATGCTTTTTTGCCATGATTAGAACTCCTTATAAATGCACAAACGTCTTGGGAGAATAATTCCTCATTTATTTGGAAACAGTACCGCAAGAACCGAATCGCAACACACTCCGTGTAAAACACTCCACGAAAATTATCGTATATCTATGGCTGACAAGATATTAGGAATATCCATGAATCTGCGAAGTATTTACCCTGAGCCGGTCGGGTTTTCAGTTTTTGCAGGCCGAATCTTGACCCGGCATGCGACAGTAGCAGAGGTTATGCAGTTTGCTGCATAACGGGAATTACGGGGAAGATGTGCCGGAATGTTTTGCCAAGTGTTTCGAAGAAGAGATGCCACATACAAAAGGCCACGCCCGGCGGACGTGGCCTTTGTTGATTCAGTCATATTTTAAGTCGAGGCGGACAGCCTGTTCCTGTTTGTCTTACTCGGCTACTTCCTGATAACTGCCGCGGTCTACGTCAAATGCAATTGACATTACAAAGCCGGCCAGAGGCACGCTTGAAGCGGACTCGGGTTTGTCAATACGGACAATAGCACCGCCATCGATTTTGCTCGGCGCGTCTTCTTTAAGTCCGACTATCCCACCAACGGACAATTCTGCATTACCAGTAACCTTAACCGTGTCCGCGGCAATAACTCCGCCATCCATGTCCCCCCCGCCGCTGATAGACAAATCGTATCCAGGTGCCAGGATAAACGTCCCCGTATAGTTTTTAATCTCAGTGAACTCTTCTGTCTCGGGAGCAGCTTCCACACCATTGGCATCTACTTGCCCTGAAAACGAGAGTTTACCATCGCCGCCGTCCGTTACGATTATCCCATTTAAGGTTACCTTGCCGGCAAAACTCACGTTGTTGGGCGACTGGATATAAACAATGCCGTTAATCGTTATGTCCTTGGAAAACGTCGGGTTCGTATTTGGCGGGATTCGTATGTTGTTTAGCGTATCCGTTGTTGAACCATCGTCATCGTCGTCATCGTCGTCATCGTCGTCATCATCGTCGTCGTCGCCATCGTAGATGTTGACTGCCAGTGCGATCAGTGGCGTCAGGTCCAGTTCCGGGAACTCCGGCATGAGAACATTTTCGTGCAGATGCAACCCATACACCTCCGGGTCTGAAGAGCCGGCAATCATCGGGTTATCCGTTACCTCTATACTTCCATCTTCGCCCGCAGCGTAGATATCGCCACTAACTGTCGCGTCGTCTCTGATTGTTACATCAGCGCAGTACACTTGATTCGCTGCCGACATCACCGAGCCTTTAGCGAAATCATCACCAACAACCTGGGAAGTTCCACCGATCTCCAGCGGGCCTTTCATGGCGATATCATAATCAAACACCGCCGGCCTGCGCGGCACCAGGTCGAACTCGATCGACATCCGGCAAGTAGTGGTGTCCCATCGCCCCGTGGATTTGAGTTTTACGCGATTCTCGCTTATCCTGATGATGCTGCACGCAAACATACAATCGCCCGCCTGTATTTCGGGTATGTTAACGGTACTGCCGCTTCCCGTAGCCTCCCATGACGACGGCAGAACATCGCACAAATTCGCGGCGAACGTGTTTTCGTCAGTGTTGCCCGGCAGGCGAACATTGCTGAGTTGGTACATCATGTAGTTCAACCCGCTTTCAGCCGACACTCGCGCCTGCGTCATGTTGCTGTGGTTATCGGCTTTGCGGAATTCACTGACCGACATATGGCTCATTGCCACCCCCAGGGAAGTCAATACACCCAGCACTACAAGAGACATCAAATAGGCCGTCCCCTTTCTTCGCCGCAATACCCTGTTTTTTACCCACCCCCGAATTGCAAAACAGCGATGCTTTTTTGACAAGATTAGAACTCCTTAATAAAAAAATAAACACATTCGGGGAAGCCCCCCCCATATATTGGCATCCGGTAACATTCTCCGTAGTCGTTTCTCCAGCGAGCTGGAAAATGGTGGAGAATTGTTACAGTAGCTTTACAGACAAATTGATTTCCCCCATCGGAAAATACGTCCGATAACCCCAATATATGCACCCATCCATCTGTAGTATACGACACAATAACGGGCTATCCAAATTTTCATGAAAAATTCGTGAAATATTTGGGGTTAACGACAGAACTCTTTTAGTACTAACGACTAATGCTTGCCCTCTGGGGGGAGAAATCGTGCGGAAATGAATTTTTTATTCCCATGTGGCGATGGCTTTTCAGACATTAGGAAGGCAGGTTATTCCAGCGGGGTAAGCCCTTCGCGTACGGCATATTTCGTGAGTTCCGCGATGCTGTGCAGGTCGAGCTTTTTCATGATGTTACTTCGGTGCGACTCGATGGTTTTGTCTGTTACATTCAAGATGGAGGCGATTTCTTTTGAGGCTTTGCCTTCGGCGACCAGTTGCAGCACTTCGTATTCGCGATTACTGAGGATGGAAGAAAGCTCGTTTTGATTTTCGACGACACGGGCGATGTAATCCTGTAACACAACGTCTCCGATTTCCGGGGAGATGAAGATTTTGCCCTCGGCGACTACCCGTACCGCATTGACCAGTTCTTCCAGTGCGCAGGTCTTCAGCAGGTATCCCGACGCGCCGGCCTGGAACATGCCGGAAACGGTCGTCTGGCCCGGATGCATCGAAAGGGCAAGTATCCTGATATTGGGCATATCGCGAAGGATTTGTTTCGTCGCAGCCATTCCGTTCATATCCGGCATGGAAATATCCATAACTATTACGTCCGGCTGAAGCTCGCCCGCCAGTTGCACAGCCGCTCTGCCGTTTTCGGCTTCGCCCACAACTTGCAGGTCGGGTTGTTTATCCAGCAGCTCGCAAAGGCCCTTGCGAACAATCTCATGGTCGTCAACCACCAATATACGCGTCATGTTAAATATCCTCCACAGCCTCTTCTGTTTGCGGCACGGGTACTGTTATTGTAACCTTGGCCCCGTTCTGGGGTTGCGAATCGAGTTGCAGTTCTCCGCCGAAATATCGCAGCCGCTCGCGAATGCTGAACAACCCGAAACCGCACGATTTGCCGGCTTTGGCCTTTACGGCGGTGCGGTCGAAGCCGACTCCGTTGTCTCCCACGGTAATCCTGAGTTCATCGTTATCCTGAGCGAAAATTATCCGGACATCGTTGGCCTGGGCATGCTTTATGACATTGTTGAGCAATTCCCGAACCGCCTGGAACAAAAAGCCGCGTATCTCGTCGGGCAGAGCAACCAGCTCACAGCCGTCCTCGATGGTGAATTTAATGCCGTGCCTCTCGGAAAACTGTTTAGCCAGCCATTCCAGAGCGGCTTTAAGCCCAACGTCATACAGAATCGGCGGGCACAATTCAAACGTCAGCGACCACACGTCGCGGGTGGTCTGATCGATAAGGCCCACCAGCGCATCGGTCATCGCGATATTTTCAGGCGTTTGGAGTCCTGTCCGCAGAACACCGAGTTTCAGCTTGGCGGCAACCAGCGTTTGACCGATTCGGTCGTGCAGTTCCGCGGAAATGCTCCGCCGCTGCTTTTCTTCCACGATTCCCAGTTCCGAGGCCATGTCCTGCAACTGCTTCTGGTACTCCCGCAATGCCTCTTCCGCATCCTTCCGCTGTGTTATGTCGAATTGTAGTCGGCTCAGCAAATCATGCCATTTCGCCGCCAGGATACCGATTTCATCATTTCGATCCAGACCGGCGGGAATATCCGGGGTTTTACCGTCGGAATCAGGAGAAATTTTTTCCGCGTAACGTGTCAGCCGCAATACAGGCCCAACCACGAGCCGTTGCAACAGGAAGTACAATATTGCCGTCAAAATCACCGTTATAGCCACTATGGACATAACGGCAAAGAACATCATGGTAGTCCCTTTTTGGGTAAGGTCTCTGGGAATTCGCCCCCGCAGTACGATTATCGGTTTACCGTGTGTGTCGTGGAGGGCGATATAGGCCCGCATTTCCTTGGAGTGCAGTGGCAGGAGTACCAGGGATTCTTCGCCAGCCAGGATGGCTTCGGCGGGCCGACGGTCTGTTGCTTCGGGAATATTCCCCGCCGGCAGCACGTCAAATTCGACATGAATCTGTTCCCGCAGTTTGCCGATAAGGTCTTCGTCCAAATATCGCCCGAAAATAAGCGTGCCGCGGCTGGGACCTTTGTTATCGCTGGTAAGAATGGGCTGAGAGCACAACATCATAGGCCCGCGGCGGGACATCACAATGCCCCTTGCCTTGGCTTTGGGAAACTGGCGGTAGAAGCATCCTTTGGGTTCTCCGCATCCCGAGGGGCAAACTTTTGCGGGGTCTTCCTGCCGCGGTGGGTCCGAATCCAGGTCCCACACCTGCTGCCAGACGATATCGCCCTTGGTGTCGACGAAACACATCAGGTGCAGCCGGTTGTCCGTGAAACTGGTGGACACCAGATTGGAGGCTTGATACTGCGGGTTCTGGTCCTGGATGAACTTGTAGGTGTCGTCCCAAGCCGCCCAGTCGATACATAGCCTGTCCAGCAAATGAATCTCGCGTTCGATGGTTCGGGCACATCGTTCGATATTGCGGCGGGCGGCGGCGTTTTCCAGTTCCTCGAATTCCGAGTACAGGTAGAACCGGCATAGACCGACATTCAGGGCTATGTACGCTATCGCCACCAGAATCAACCCCCCCAGCAGTTTGCTTTTCAACTTCATGGCGATATTCCTGAGTTTAATCAAATCCGGTAAAAAACGTTATGGGATAAATACGAATATCGAAATTCGGATTTTGTATTTCGAATTTATACCTCCAAACACAGCCCGGCAATGATAAACCGCAGTTGTGGTAATTAGTATACCATATCAATCAAGTTAATGACTTCTAATATTCATTGCCCCGAATCCGTTTGATTGCCCGGGGCAAGTGGGGTAGACTATTGGACTTGTAACAATAGCTGCCTGGCGGGAGTATCCGCCGGGAAATTGGAATGGTTTTTACAACGAGGTGAATCATGAAGGTTACGAAATTTCATTGGATCGGATTGGCTGTAGTGCTGGCTGGAGTGTTTGGCGTCTTGTCCCTGGGGCAGCTGCGTGCCCAGAACGCCGGCGGCACCGCTGTCGGGCCTACCAAGGTCGCCGTATGCGACATCGTGAAGGTCTTCAGGGAATACCAGCGGGCCAAGGATTTGACCAAGGAACTGAAGAAGCGCACCCAGGCATTCGCTACGGAGAATACCAAGCGAAAAACCGCCCTGGACGTCCTGCGTAACGAAATGGAAGGCTTTAAGGCAGGCAGCCCGGAATATGAAAAGATCATGAGGAAGCTGCGAGGCGGAATCGTCGAGCGGGAAGTCTGGGGCACAATGGAGAAGGAATCGCTTATGCGGGATCACCTCCGGCTGACCAAGGAAATGTACAAGGAAATCAAGAACACCATCGCCGCGGTCTCCAAGCAGTCCGGCGTGGACCTGACGCTGCAATTGGACCCCGACCTGGGCAATATTCCCAGCGCAGAGGCGTTTATTGCACAGATCAGCCGGAACAAGGTGCTCTACAACACCAAGCAGGTTGACCTCACCGAGGCGGTGCTACAGAAACTCAACGAAGCCTACCGTATCAAAAAAGGCAAATAACAGCCGCCGGGCAAAAGTAGTGGCAGCCGGAATACAGGACGTGTGAGTCCGCCAAAGGCGGGGTTGCACACGCGGGGCGAGTGCGAGCATTCGCCCTGCCGCTATGTGGAATCCATACGATATGTTTCCAAAACCCATGACATTACGGGAAATTGCCGAGCGGATCGGCGCAACGGTCGATGGAGACGCCTCGCTGGAGGTCTCCGCCGTGGCGGCGCTGGACGAAGCCACCGCCGGCGACCTGAGCTTCGCCCTGGACAAGAAGCATCTGGGGCAATTGTCGCAATGCAAGGCCTCGGCTGTCATCGTCTCGGCTGATGCCCCCGCCGCTGACGGCCAACCCGCCCTGCTGCGAGTGAACGACGCCAACGCCGCCATGGCGAAACTGCTGGGGTTTATATCACAGCCGGAAGACGTGCCGCCAGCAGGCGTCAACTCCTCGGCAATAGTCACCGAAGATGCGACCGTCGCGCCGGACGCAGCCATTGGCCCGCACGTGGTAATAGGCCCGCGGGCGACCATCGCAGCCGGGACGATACTCTGTGCCGGAGTGAAAATCGGTGCTGACGTAACAATCGGCGGTCAGTGTATGCTGGCTGAGGGCGTAGTTGTCCGTTACGGCTGCCGGATCGGCGAGCACGTGCGGGTCGGGCCTAACAGCGTCATCGGATCTGACGGGTACGGCTATTACTTCGCCGACGGAGTTCACCATAAAATCCCCCATGCCGGCAACGTGGTCATCGAAGACCACGTGGAATTGGGCGCGTGCACGTGCGTTGACCGGGCCAAGTGGGGCTCGACGCGAATCGGCGCGGGCACGAAGGTTGACAACCTCGTGCAGATTGCCCATAACGTGCAGATCGGACCTGGCTCGTTGCTGGTGGCCCAGGTCGGCATTGCCGGCAGTGCGAAGCTCGGTAACTTCGTGGTGCTCGGCGGCGGTACCGGCGTGCGAGACAACATAACCCTCGGCGACGGTGTCAAGGTAGCCGCCCATGCCGCAGTGGCCCAGTCGGTCGAAGCCGGCGAAGTGCTGATAGGAACGCCCGCAAGGCCCGCAGCCAATTTCATGCGGGAAAATTTCGCCCTCCAGAAATTGCCCGAACTGCTGAAACGGGTAAAAAAACTCGAGGCGGCATTGCGGAAAATGGAACCTCACCAAAACAACCAGGAAAAATAATCACAGGCAGTCGAAGGCAATTGTAAATGAACATGAGTATCGCGAGGAATACGGGAATGAATCCACAACGGACTATTCAGAAAGACGCCACGCTGGAAGGGTTGGGGCTTTTCGGTGGTCAGCCGTGCCGGCTGCGGTTCCGTCCCGCCCCGGAAGACAGCGGCATTGTCTTTGTGCGTACCGACACGATTACGCCGGTTGAAATACCCGTCGATGTCAAATACCTGATCCAGCGCCCGCACCGCACGACCAGCCTGGCCAGGGAAAACGTCTCGGTGGAAACCATCGAGCACGTCCTGGCCGCCGTGTGGGGCCTGAATATCGACAACCTCATCATCGAGGTCAACTCCGACGAAATGCCAAACATCGACGGCTCAGCCGAGCCGTTCGTCAAGGCGCTGCTCAAAGCCGGCATCGAAGAGCAGGACCTCGAGAAGGATGTCTTCGTGCTGGACGAGCCGGTGGTCGTCTCCGAAGGGTCTGCCATGCTCGCCGCCCTGCCCGGGCCGACCAACTGCCTGGAGATTCTCTACGACCTGGAATATGACGCCCCCAGCATCGGCAGACAGATGATGGGCTTCCGTCTGGGCGAAGACGACTTCGCCGCGGAGCTTGCCCCGGCCCGCACATTCCTGCTGGAAGACGAGGCGCAGCAGTTCCAGGCATTGGGGCTGGGCAAACACCTCACCGCCAAGGACGTGCTGGTGATGAAAGACGACGGCCCGCTCGAAAACGAACTGCGATTCCCCGACGAACACGTCCGCCACAAAATACAGGACCTTATCGGCGACCTGGCGTTGATTGGCCAATACTTCTGCGGGCGAGTCGTGGCGACGCGAAGCGGGCACGAAACCAACCACGCGCTGGTTCGCAAACTGGTCGAAGCCATCATCGCCAAGGAAAAATCCGGTGCCGCCACCGGCGAACCGGTAATGGACATCCGCAAAATCATGCGGCTGCTGCCCCACCGCTACCCGTTCCTGATGATAGACCGGATTGTCTCCATCGATGGCGACGACAAAGCCATCGCGATCAAAAACGTTACGATAAACGAGCCGTACTTCCAAGGCCATTACCCCAACCTTCCGATTATGCCCGGCGTGATGATCGTCGAGGCGATGGCCCAGCTTTCGGGCATTCTGCTCAGCCGGCGCCTGGAACACACCGGCAAGGTGGCGGTGCTGCTGAGCATGGATCGCGTCAAGATGCGCCGCCCGGTACGTCCCGGCGACCAGCTTATTCTCGAAGCCGAGGCTTTGCACGCACGGACGCGAACCGGCCACTGCAAATGCAGGGCGATGGTCGGGCAGGAAATCGCCGCCGAAGCGGAAATCAAATTCATGCTGGTCGATTCGGAACCGCTTTAATCGATCAGACCATAAGGAAACCATATGCCGGACATTTCACCACACAGTATTGTTGAAAAGGGTGCGAAAATCGCCCGCGACGTTCGTATCGGGGCGTACTGCTACATCGGCCCGAAGGTTCAGATCGGCCCGGAGTGCGTCATCGAAAATAACGTAACGCTCGTGGGCAACACGACGATAGGCCCCAAGTGTCACCTGCACCCGATGGCTGTCGTCGGGGCGGTTCTCGACGGCGACGAGTCGAAGGGCACCTGCGTCATCGGCGAGGCGAATTCTCTGCGGGAACACGTAACGGTATACGCCGGCACGCAACGCAAGCCCACGACCATCGGCCAGGATAACCTGATTATGATCGCCTGCCAGGTCGGAGCAGGCGCGACAATTGGCAATCACGGCATTTTCGCCAACTGCACCCACATCGCCGACGGCGCAATCATCGAAGACTACGTCCGCACCAGCGCGTTCGGCTTCATCGACAAGGGCATGACTGTCGGGGCGTACTCATTCACCGCCGGCTACGTGCATGTGGATCACGACGTGCCGCCATACGCGATGGTGCAGGGTTCGCCATACCGGGTTCGCGGCGTCAACAGCCACAACCTCAAGCAGTGCGGCTTCGGCGAGGAAGACATCCGCGCTTTGAAGCGGGCTTTCCGCGAACTGTACAACAGCACCGGCCAGCTTGACGACGAAGCGCTGGCAAGGCTGGGCAAAGACCGCAAGGCCAACCCCTGCGTAAAGGGGCTGATCAAAACACTCAAGAAGCCCGCCGGGAGGAAGAATGGCTAAGTTGGAGGTCATTCGCGAAATCCACCCCTCGGCTCGCGTAGCGTCCGACGCCCGGATAGGCCCGTACTGCGTGATAGGCCCGGACGTAACCATCGGGCCGGGCACGGTGCTGGGGCGGCACGTTACCGTTATCGGCCGTACGACGATCGGCTCGGGCAACGTCATTTCCGACGGCTGCGTGCTGGGCAACACCCCGCAAGACCTGAAATATCGCGGGGCGGGCACTATGCTGGTCATCGGCCATTCCAACAAAATCGGCAGGAACGTAACCATGCACATCGGCACTGAGCCGGGCGGGTACGTTACGCGGGTCGGCGACGAAAACGTCCTGCTGGAAGGCTGCCACATCGCCCACGACTGCTTCGTGGACAGCCACGTCTACCTGGGCCGAAGCGTGCAGCTAGCCGGGCACATCCTCGTCCAGAGCGGTGCCGTGCTGGAAGACCTCGTCGGCGTGCACCACTTCGTAACCATCGGGCGATATGCCCGCATAGGCCCGCGCACGCCGGTACGCCGCGACGTGCCGCCGTTTACCGACTTCTTCAGCGAAGACTACGGCTGGACTTCGCCGGCGGTGCGGGGCGTACACGAAAAAGGCATCAAAGCCGCCGGGCTGAAACGAGAGGAAGAAGCCGAACTCCGCCGGGCACTGTCCGAACTGTTCGAAGACGAAGCCGCCCTGCAAACTAAAATCGAACAACTGGAAAACCTCGGCGTCGAGGGAGAAGCCGCCGCCCTGTGCGAATTCTGCCAGCACAGCCTCCAGGGCAGGTTCGGCCGAATCAGGGAATCGTACCGCGGCAAAGTGCCACCCGAAGCCGCCGAACTGCTGCCACCGGAAAAACTGGCTGAAATAGAACGAACATTGACGTAAACGGATAGCTGGTCTACACCCCAGCGCGGCGGCCAGGGATGGCCACCGCGCAACGATTTTCAAATGACAAAAAAGCTGGGTGGCCCCCGGGGGGAGGAATGGCATAGAAATTTTACCCCGCCGGGTGCCATGCTTCTGCTTGCAGAAGCATGCGGTAAAAAAACGCATTGGGTGGCATGGTCAGCGGCGATAGCCGATGGCCATGAAAGATAGATACACAATGGGAGACGGATGTTGGGTAGTTTTGAGAAAAAGATGGCGTAGAAATTGTGTATCTATCTTTCATGGCTATCCCGCAAAAAACGCGGGCTAACCATGCCACCCGATATCGT
>JAIORC010000178.1 GCA_021108335.1 Phycisphaerae bacterium | reverse complement strand
AGCGGTGGAACCATATTTTCAGCCAGGCCCCGCGGTTGCGTTCCCCGAAAGTGGGCCTTGGCTCGTATTCCGCCGCCGATGCGGGGCGCAATGACTCGGAGTTAAAACAAATAATGGTTCCTGCGATATGGATTGTAGCCGCTGCTGCAATTCTCTCTGGTTTTTTCGCGTTGAATAGTTTTGCCTTGCGGTCGTTCAGCCGGGCGAAACTGGAAGATGTTTTTGCCGGTAGCCGGGGGCGAAAACGCCTGGAATTTCTCGATACCCATCTGGAATCGGTTCGGATGACGCTCTCGCTGTGCGCCACCATGGCGTATCTAACCCTGCTGGCGGGCATGTTGCTGTTGTATGCCGGAAACGGGAACCTCGGCGGATGGCAAATTTTCACCGCCGCTGCCGTAAGCGGGGCGATTATCGCCATTGTCGGCATTGCCGTTCCACATGCGTGGGCTCGCTGCGCCGGGGAAAAAGTGCTGGCTGTTACGCTGCCGGCCCTGATCGGCCTGTGGTTGCTACTGTATCCGATCACCGCAATAATGCAGGCCTTCGACCTGCCGATCCGGCGGTTGTCCGGCCAGGTGCCCGATGGGGACGAGGACGGGCAGGAGGAGGCGAAACAGGAAATTCTCCAAGCCGCCGCCGACGGTGCAGCCGAGGGCACCGTCGATGCCGAAGAAGTCGAAATGATCGAGTCGGTCATGGAATTTTCCGACCTCGACACCGCTCAAATCATGACGCCGCGGACCGATATCTTCGCCCTCGAAACGGGTATCAGTTGGATGGATGCCGCCAAGCAGATTCACGCCGCCGGCCATACCCGCGTGCCCATCTACGAAGATAATCTTGACAACATCACCGGCATTATCTATGCCAAGGACTTGCTGGAATACATCGGAATGGATCACCCGCCGACCTTGGAGAACATCTGCCGCAAACCCTTCTTCGTGCCGGAAACCAAAACCCTGAACGATCTGCTGCGGGAATTCAAGGCCCGCAAGGTTCACCTGGCGGTGGTGCTGGACGAATACGGTGGGACAGCCGGCCTGGTCAGCATCGAAGACGTGCTGGAGGAACTCGTCGGAGATATCTCCGACGAATACGACATCCCGGAAAAGCAGCAACTCCGGCGCATCAACGAAACCACCGTCGAGGTAGACGGCCGGCTGCGCGTCGACGAACTCAACGACGAACTGGAAATGGAACTGCCGGAAGATGAAGATTACGACACCGTAGCCGGCTTCGCCATCGCCGAACTGGGATATATCCCCACGCAAGGCGAAACCTTCCAGACCGCCAACGCAAAATTCTCCGTGCTGGAAGCGGACGAACGCAAAATCACGAAACTGCGCATCGAGAAACTTCCACCGGAACAGGACTGAGAAACAAACTGGCTGTAACCTATTTATCTATAAATTATAGCATTGCCGCAGAATTTTCCCCAGCAAAGGCTGCCAGTGCCTCTGTACGGTTATCGACAACATCCACAAGGCGATGGATATGGATCAGGTCCAACGCCATGCGCACCGAAACCGTAGGGTTACAGATTCGCAGTTTCCCGCCCATGCCTTCCGTTGCACGAATGCATGCCAAAAGGGTTCCCACTCCGGAACTGTCCGCAAATCGGATTGCGTCCATATCCAGAAGAACCTTGGAGTTCCTTTCCAACAGTTGTGTCAGTAATATCTCCAACTCTTCGCAATTACCGGAATCCAACTGCGTGAAAGGTAACTTCACAACCGCCACTCCGTCAATTATCTCAACGTTCAACTCCATATATAGCCTCCTTGTCCCCAATTACCTACTTTACATTCTATACCCGTTTTGTTAAACGTACACAACTTTTTCCATCTTTCTCCGAAGAATAATTTACCTCATCCACACAATTGCGGATCAAATACAGCCCGAAACCGTGCTCCTGGGAGCCGTCAAACGCCGGCGCAATGGTCTGCAACTGGTGGAAAGGCTCGCCCCAGTGGAATAATTGAACCACCACTTGATCTTCGTAAACATCCGCCTGCACCAGAATTTTCCGCTCGGGTTGCTCATGATAGGCATGCTGCATGATATTGCTGGCAGCCTCATTCGCCGCCAACTCCAACTGGTTGACGAATGACCTGATAATGTCCTGGTTCTTGCTGCACATCCGGCGGAGAAACTTGCGAAGCCTCACCAGTTCCGTCGAATTGCTGGTGATATACAAATTCCCACTCGCCAACGGCGTGGAGATCTTTTCGTCTTCAATCTTGACCGCGATGCATGTCAGATCATCGGAAAAAGACGCGGATTGGGAAAAATTGACAAGGTCCCCGTATACATTCTTGAGAATTTCACCCGGCGCAAGAGACGCATTGGCCTTGATCGATTCCACCACGCGGTCCGAACCGTACGCCTGACTGGCGGAATTTCTCGCTTCAATCAAACCGTCGGAATAAAACAGCAACACATCACCAGGGGCAATGGAAACAGAAATCTGGTGGTAAACTTCCCATTCCGTAAACCCGAGGGGCATGTTGTTGGTCTGCAACATTTGACACTGACCGGTCGCCGCTATGTAGTGCAACGTATTGGTATGGCCGCAATCCACCAAATCCATCCGGTGAAGATCAAGGTTGAAACGCGCATAACAAAGCGTAACAAAACGGTTTAGGCCAATCAATTGATGACACAGATTCTTGTGGGCAAGGGTAACTATCTCCTCGCAAGTCGGCAGCGCCGAGACGTGAGATGCGCAAATCAACGTGCTGATTGCCTGGAGAAACACACTTTTCGTCGCGGCGCCCAACAAAGCCGCCGGCACACCTTTGCCCATCACGTCGCCCAGTACCACGTCAAGATGCTGCTTGTCGTGCTGGATAAAATCGGTAAAGTCCCCATCAATCTCCTGGGAAGGAATCGTCAGGGAAGCCATCTTTGCCCGGGGAATTTCTTCAGGCACCTTTCCAAACAAAAGCGTCTGCTGAATCCGAGAGCCGATATTGATTTCCGTCTGCCGGGCCTGCTTGAGCTTGTCCTCCGTCAACTTTCGCTGGATCGCCGCGCCCAAAACGCCGGCTGCCGTTCGCAGAGCATTAATTTCCACATCAGACCATTCATATGGAAATTTACACTCGTCAAATCCGATATATCCCCACCAGGTTTGCCCGGAAAAAATCGGCACGAGAATAATCGACTGGATTTCCTGTTGCCGGAACATTTCCTGGATACGAGGCGGAAACGATTCGGCCGGCCCGTACAACGGCTCGCCTTTGCCTAGAATGTCCGCCCACGCCGCAAACTCGCCGTCATAAGCAAGCCCCTGCATATCAGGATTGTCTATTTGCGCAGTAATCCCACTGGCAACCCATTCAAAACGCTGGTTCGTGGCCAGAACCCCCGCGTCCTGGCGGTTCTGGAAAATATAGGCGCGGGAGGCCTGGACCGCCTTGCCAAACCTGGCCAGCAATGGGCCAATTATCGACTCCCAATCCGAACTCTCCAAAAACCGCTCGGCGGCATCACTGATGGCGTGCATGATCGCGTCTCTGCGGGCCAAGGCGGCCTCGACTTTGACTCGATCCGTTATATCCAGCGCCAAGCCGTCCCAGATTATCTCACCCTTTTCACCTGGTCGGGGGCGGCTCATCAGGCGAACTTGAATCGTATTTCCACCGGCGCCCAGCATGGGACATTCATAGACAAACGGCACCATGTTCCGGGCCGATTTTCTGATCGCCTTCAGCAGGCCTGCTGTTTCCCGTTTCGGGAGAAGTTCCATCGGCGTCTTCGACGCCTTGGTAATTTGCTCCGCCGAAATGCCCAGAAATCCCTCAATACTGTCAGTAACAAAGGGAATCGCCATCGTACCGTCGGAATATTGCACGAATTGATACACAGCTCCGGGCAGATTGGCTGCCAGCGACTTTAACGGAAGTGTATCGGACACCATTTTAAACCACGGCTTCCAGGCAATGGGAATGTTAGCGGGAATAACGCCCGCCCCACTTGTCGCCTCGGTGCGGATATGCTGGACAAGCTCAATAGCCGGTCTGATAAAATTTCGCCGAATCAATATGTGAGCAACACAAAAAAATACGAACAATCCGACAACCAGAACAATATCAAGCCAAAGCGTCGGCAGAAATTTCTTCATCAAGTCAGTTCGGGACACCGTATACACCATATGCCACGGCGCTGCCTGAAGCGGCTGGGAGAAAATATATGTCCCATCCACAAAAACCTCGCTCGCACCGACCGAACGCGAGGACTTTGAGCCGCTGCCTTTGAAACCCGGCAGAATGTCTTCAATCCGGGAAATTTCTCGTGCATGGACCGGCGATACATCCGCTCCGGCCAGCACCTGGTCGTGCGAATTAACAATCATCCATCGCCCGATTTCCGACTCGTCGGCAGCAACGAAGTGATTGAGATCGGTAAGGCAAATTTTCGCCCCGACAATACCAATGAACTGGTTATTGGCATCATATATCGGCTGAACATACATCGCCACCACGCCCTTACCGGAAGAATCGATACTCGCCCGGGTCCAAAACGGTTTGCCTGGAGGATTATTTTGCCGCAAAGCCTGCTTCCAGCATTCCTGCTGATATAATCCCTCGATAACCTGTCGGATATTCCCGCCGGTAAAAGTCTTGCAGATATCCGCCGAGCTTCTCCAGGGATAAATTGCGAAAAAATTCTCTTGGGAAAGGTAAAAACTCCAGATAATGTCATCCGTTATTTCGTGCTCGATTCGCTGGGCTGTAAACAACCGTACCGCCATCTCAATTTGCCACCGAGATGGCTTTATTTTATCCAGAGACCCCAATCCAATCAGATTCCCAACCTTGCAGCGATGAGCTGGGGGAACGTGATCTAGCGAATAAAACCCGCCCGTCTCGTCCCGAAGGAAAGGCACCAATGGCGATTTGACGGGAAAAGAATGGCTGCCCTGAAGAAAATTGTCGAGATATTGCTTTGTCACCTGAACATTGCGTCGCGTCAAATCCAGGTGGCTATCCGCCACTACAGCCCGTTCGGCAAGGTTCTTCCGAATGTCTTTGAGCATCTGGGCCTTGTGGGTATTGTGATCGATATTAATCAGAACAAGAATGATGCCGATAAACACCGCGGAAATCACCGCGATGATGGAAGTGTAGGTTACGGACAGTTTTTTGACAGCACCTATCGCCACAACCGACCTCTCTTTATATCACAAAGTACCATGCATACTACAAAGACGAGACCCAAGTATACCGCTACGGCAAAATCTTCACAAGCAGAACCATAGCAGAATAAACCCGCCCCCGAAGCGCGAAAACCCCGAAAAAACCCATCCGGCAATTGCGTATCCGCCTTTGGATGTCTATACTACCCCGAATACCGACATGCGGAAAGGTTTCGCTCGGTAGACAATGGTTTTTATTAAGATAGGCTTCCCATGACGAAGATTCAGGGCAAAAAGATTTTTATTACCGGCGGGGCTGGTTTTATCGGCTCGACGCTGGTGGGCGAGTTGATAGACGACAACGAGATTACGGTATTCGACAATTTCAACCGCGATTCGCTGAAAGACAAGCCGTACCGCCAACACAAGAACCTCTCCATCGTGCAGGGCGACGTGCTGGACTATGACGCGGTGGCCGGGGCGATGGCCGGGACAAATGTCGTCGTGCATTGCGCAGCCATTGCCGGCATTGATACGGTAATCGTTAAACCGGTTCGCACCATGCGGGTAAACATGGTCGGCTCGGCAAACGTGCTCGAAGCCGCATCGCAACAGGACAATATCGACCGTGTCGTGTGTTTCTCGACCAGCGAGGTTTTCGGCTCGCACGCCTTCCAGAGCCACGAGACGTCCAACACGGTAATAGGTCAGGTCGGCGAGGCCCGCTGGACATACGCCGTCAGCAAGCTGGCTGAGGAGCACCTGGCTATCGCGTATCACCAGGAGCGCGACCTGCCGACGGTAGTGGTTCGGCCCTTCAACGTATATGGCCCAGGCCAAGTCGGTACGGGCGCGCTGCGGACGTTCATCATGCGGGCTATCAAGGACGAAACTATCGAAATCCACGGCGACGGAACGCAGATACGGGCATGGTGCTACGTGGATGACATGGTCGAAGGCGTATTGCTGTCGCTGGCGCACCCCAAGGCCATCGGAGAATCGTTCAACATCGGCAACGCCAGGGCGGTCGTTACGATCTGCGGCCTGGCCAATACGGTCGTGCGTGTGCTGAACTCCAAGTCGAAACTCCTCTACACCCGCAAGGATTACGCGGACGTGGAATTGCGTGTGCCTTCGGTAATCAAGGCCAGGGAGTTGCTCGGCTTTGAGGCAAAAGTGGACCTGGAAGAAGGCATTTGCCATGCCGCGGAATTCTATCGCAAGCAAATGGGCTGAAGTATGAAAGAATCTGAAATAAGCCAATATTGGAACGACAAGGCCGAGGCGTTGAAGACCGACCCGTCGGCGACCATGAAAGACGTGATTCTGCGCGGCATGGAGGTCGAAGCCATCGGTTCGCGCCTCAAGGCCGACGACGAACTGCTGGACGTCGGCGGCGGCAACGCTTACGCCGGGCTGCTGTGGGCGGAGCAATGCAAAAATGTGCTGGTTACGGATTTCAGCGAGAAGATGGTCGAATACGGCCGCGTGGCGATTACGGAGTCCCGCCGGGACAATATTAACACAAAGCAGGCAAGCGTACTGGACTTGTCCGTCTATGCCCGGCAATACTCAGCCGTTACCTGCGTGCGATGCCTGATTAACCTCACCAGCCAGGAAGAACAATTAGCCGGAGTCGAACAGTTGGCCTCGGCACTTAAGCCCGGCGGGCGGCTGTTCCTCATAGAAGGCCTGGACGAAACCTTCGCCGCAATGAACTCCGCAAGGCAAGCGATGCAACTGCCGGCGATTTCGTTAGACTGGCACAACCGCCTGCTGCCGAAAGACAAACTGGAAGCAAAACTCACCGAAACTCTCACCATCGAAGAACGAGTGGACTTCGGCGAATATTACTTCCTCAGCCGCATCATGCATCCACTACTGGTCGCCCCGGAAGAACCGACTTTCCAGGGCCGATGCAATCAAATCGCCCGGGACGTCTGGCGGGCAGGACTTGCGAAGGGCCGATTTGCGGACATGAGCACGCTGGTGCTCTACGTTTGCACCAAGCCGCGGCACGACGGGGCATAAAATGAACCGCGATTCCGTCAGCGTATGCATGTTCAGCAACCTGTTCCCGCCGGTGGTCAGCGGGTCGTCCACCCAGAGTTCATCCCTGGCCAAGGAACTGAAGCGCCGCGGGCATCGGCCTTTCGTTATCACCGCCCATGTGGATAAATCCACGCCCGACCACGAGGAAATTGACGGCGTACCGATCTACCGCCTGCCCTGCCTTCGCCTGCCGGAATTGCCGATCTCGCTTAATTTCCCGTGGCTCAGTTGCACTTACACACCGTCCAACCTGCAGCGAATCGAGAAAATCTTCCGCCGCCATCGGCCCGACGTAATCCACCTGCACAATCACATGTTCGACCTGTCTTTCGCGGCGGCCCGCATGCGAAAGCAGTTCCGCCTGCCGCTGGCGATAACGATTCACACCATGATCCGCCATACCAATCCACTGTACAACCTGCTGCTATACCCAGCCGACAGGATTTTCCTGCGTTGCATGGTAACCCAGCGGGCGGACCTGCTGATAAGCCCGGACTGCAACATGCAAATGTATGTCAAGGAAGCATTCCCCACCAGCCCGACCGTCGTCGTGCCTTACGGCATAAACCAGTTGCCCGAGGCGGATCCCGTCGTTATCGAACGCCTGCGAAAAAAGCACAACCTGCGCGGCAAGCGGATGATTCTCTCGCTGGGGCACGTACACGAAGTCCGCAATCGCCGAGACCTGATCTCCGCCCTGCCGGAAGTCCTCAAGAAATTCCCGGATATCGTGGTAGTCGTCGTCGGCACCGAAGCCACCGACACGCCACGAAAGCTCGCGAAGCAACTGGGTGTCGAAGGTGCCGTGATTTTCAACGGCCCGGCACCATATGAAGAAATTCCCGCGTATCTTGCCCTGGCCGAACTCGAAGCCCACCTGTTTTACCAGGACGCCGCCGAGAAAACCTCCCTGGGCATCGCCTCGCAGGAAGCGATGGCTGCCGGAAAACCGATTATTTCCGCAGCCAACCCCGATTCACTAGGCCGGGGCGTGCTGAAGCACGGCGAGAATGTCTACCTCGTCGAACGCGGCAATCCGCACTCGATGGCTGGAGCGATTATCGAAATCCTCGACGACCCGGACAAACGCAAGCGAATCGGGCAGGCCGCCCGGCAGGCAATTAAGGACAACTTCTCGTGGGAAGTCGTCTGCCGCAAAACGCTCCAGGCATACGAGCAGGCATCGAACCTCTACGAGGCACGGAGGCAGGCATGACAGCGACAGTGTTGCAATATATTGCCGTCTTTGCCACCTCGCTGGTGCTGGCCTTGCTTATGACGCCGGCGGTGGTTGGTTTTGCCAGGCGGTATCGGCTTTACGACCCTCGCGGCGCCCGCAAGATGCACACCAGCCCCACGCCGCGAATCGGCGGAATCGCCATCGTGATACCGATGATGGCCGTTGCGATAACCGCGATGCTGCTGCCCTGGTTTAGCGGCATATTCGAGGGCATGGGGCAGAAGATGGTGGTTCTCTTCGCCACCAGCGGCTTTATTTTCCTGCTGGGTATCGTGGATGACCTGAGGGATATTCCCGCCAAGGTAAAACTGCTGGGGCAGATTGCCGCCGCGATAGTCGTCTGCGGCTTCGGCATTCGCATTGATACGATTCCCCAGTTCGACTGGATGTTCGGATACATGGGCTGGATTGTTACGATTATCTGGATCGTGGCGATTACCAACGCGGTGAACCTGATTGACGGGCTGGACGGGCTTTCAGCGGGGATATCCGCAGCCGCCTGCGCGGTTATCGCCGGCTTTGCGATTTACAACGGCCAGGTGGCGATGGGAATTTTGATGCTGTCGCTGCTGGGAGCGTTGCTGGGATTCCTGGTGTTCAACTTCAACCCAGCCAAAATTTTCATGGGCGACAGCGGCAGCATGTTCCTGGGCTTTTTCCTGGCCACCGCCAGCGTGGTCTGCGCGACAAAGGTGGCGACGGTCATGGGGCTGGTGCTGCCGGCGTTGGCGTTGGGGCTGCCTATTTTCGACATGATACTTTCGGTATTTCGACGTGTGCTCGACCGCCGGAGCGTTTTCGCCGCCGACCGCGGCCACGTGCACCATCGACTGGTGGACATGGGCATCAAGCATCACCATGCCGTTATCATCATGTACGTGGTAACCCTCCTTGCCGCCGGCGGCGGGTTGCTGATAATGGTGCTGCGCGACCGCGGCGAAATACTGGTTGTCGTTATCGTACTGCTGACGCTGCTTAGCCTCTTCCGCCTGACCGGCGTGCTGCGATTCCGGAAAATCTGGAATCAGGTCAGCGAAAATCTCGCGCGAGGCCGCGAAGTCAAACGCGAGCGCAAAGACTTCGAGTCGATGCAGATACATTTCCGGGCCGCCTGGACATTCGACCAATGGTGGCAGGCTGTCCGGCGGATGGCCAGGCGAATGGGCTTCCAGAAGCTCGTCATCCATTATCGCCGGGAAGATTCGCGGGAAATCCAGACCCTTACGTACTCGCGCCCTTCCGGCGACAAGAAAGCCGACGAAATGATGCGCCTGAATATCCCGGTGCAACAAGACGCGGACAACCATCTCGTGCGGGTGGAAATCGACGTGCCCATTGCCGAACCGCTGGAAACCATAGGCCGGCGGCTTTCCCTGTTCGGCCGGCTGCTGGACGAACACGCCCTACCGAAAGACAACGAAAACGAAACACAAGAAACGCAATAAAGCTCCATTCTCCCCCGGATTGCCCGCGAAATCGGAGTAAGTGAAAACTATGTGCGGTATCGTCGGAATAGTCGCAGCCTGGCCCATATCGGATCGAGACGCCCTCGATACGATGCGGGACACCATGCGCCATCGAGGCCCGGACGACGCCGGATCGTGGTGGTCCTCCGACGGACGAATTGGACTGGCCCATCGCCGGCTGTCCATCATCGACCTCTCGCCCGGCGGGCATCAGCCGATGACCGCCGACAACCAGACCCAGACGATAGTATTCAACGGCGAAATCTACAACCACCACGAATTGCGGCGGCAACTGGAAGCCGGGGGACACAAATTCAAATCCACCAGCGATACGGAAGTTCTGCTGGCGGCCTACCGCCGGTGGGGAACAAACTGCCTGGAGAAGCTTAACGGCATGTTCGCCTTCTGCATCTACGACGCCGAAAAACAGCTACTGTTTCTCGCGAGAGATCGCACGGGCGAAAAGCCGCTGTTCTACTGGCAGGAAAACGGCGACTTCCGCTTCGCCTCGGAACTCAAAGCCCTGATGGCAGCCGACGACTTCCCGCGAAAAATCGACCACCAGGCGCTGAACCATTACCTGGCCTTCGGATACGTACCCGGCGATATGTGCATGCTGCGGGGCGTCAAAAAGCTGCCGCAGGCCCACGCGATGACATACGACATTTCGAGCGGGCGCGTTAAAGTCTGGCCGTACTGGCAATTGCCGCAAACCGCCGCCGAAACCGCGGACGAAAATGAACTGACCGACCGCCTCCACGAACTGCTTGCCGAGAGCGTTCGCCTGCGTATGATCGCCGACGTGCCGGTGGGCATTCTGCTCAGCGGCGGCATAGATTCCAGCCTCGTAACGGCGATGGCGGCGGAGGTTTCGTCCGCGCCGGTCAAGACATACACGATTGCTTTTCCCGGCCATGGTTCGCACGACGAAGGCCCTTACGCGAAAATGGTCGCCGGGCATTTCAGCACGGAGCATACCGAGCTTGTCGCCGAGCCGGCAACGGTGGACATGCTGCCGGAACTCGCCCGCCAGTACGACGAGCCGATAGCGGATTCGTCCATGGTGCCCACGTACATGGTTTCGCGTCTGATTCGCCAGGAGGCAACCGTCGCGCTCGGCGGCGACGGCGGCGACGAACTGTTCGGCGGATATCCCGGCCATAGCTGGATTCTCCAGATGGCCAGGGCAAGACGGTTCCTGCCCAGGCCTTTGCGGCGGGCGGGGTTGGCCGCTATCCGACGTTTCATGCCGCTGGGCAAAAAAGGCCGGAACTACCTGCTGGGACTGATGGCCGACCTGCCGGAGAGCATCACGCAAATCAACCTCTACTTCGACGCGCTGAATCGCAGCCGGCTGCTGGGACAAAGCGTTCGGCCGGACGGGGGGCTGCTGGAACCGGAGGCGATGAAAAACCGGCTGCAATTGCCCTACGCCACACCGTTGCAGAAGATAACGGCGTTGGATTTCCAGACGTTCCTCGTCGACGATATCATGGCCAAGGTCGACCGGGCCAGTATGCTTACCAGCCTTGAGGTTCGCGCGCCGTTCCTGGATCACCAGATTATCGAATTCGCCTACTCAGCCGTGCCGGACAACTTGCGAGCGACGGTCTCGGAGAAAAAAATACTCACCCGCCGCCTCGCTGCAAAATTGCTGCCGAGCCAATTGGATCTCGAACGCAAACAGGGATTTTCGCTGCCGTTGCAAAGTTGGTTCCAGAGCCATTGGGGACGATATTGCGAAAATATACTCCGGGATGCACCGGCGGAACTGTTTCGCCGGGAGGCAATCGAACGATTGTTTGCCCAGCAAAAACGTGGATACCTCCACACACAACGGATTTTCGCCCTGACAATATTTGAATTGTGGCGGCGGGAATATAACATACAGGTCGGATAACCTAATTGGCGTAAAGTTTGGGATCGCGTATGAAAATTTTATGTCTCGTTGACTGCTATTTGCCAAGCATGAAATCCAGC
>JAIORC010000069.1 GCA_021108335.1 Phycisphaerae bacterium | reverse complement strand
AAGTTGCAGCAAGGACACAAAAAGCGGCACAACTTCGGAATATTCACGCAGCAAACCGCGTGAAACCGGCAACGAATTCCGGGGCATCGAATGTAAACTCAAGGCCGGCACTACGAGCGAAGCTCAGTTCGCTGGAGAATGCACAGAACTCTGCAGCACGTGTCAGGAACCTTCCTGACGGCAGGATCAGATACTACGCTACCGAAAGGGCTGCAGGAACACCTGGGCCAACACGTGGTAATTCATACGTCACCGAATGGAATCCCCGGACGGGACAGGTTCGGTCATGGATGGAAAGCTACGACTACTCCGGGAACGTTACGCGTGTTCACCCGAAGACGATTAACGGGCAGACGGTCAAATCCCCGCATTACCCACCAACGGGTAAGGAGTTGGGACAATGACCTACTCCCGCGAGCAATTCGGCCGGGAACTCCTGGTGGAGATAGACAAAGGTTACGACCCCACTCGGATCGCAGAGTGGGCCTTCTCCAAGTTGATGGACCCGGATGTGAGAATTAATGACCAAGAACTTTATGGAACCATGACAGGCATCATGGCGATGGAGGAGGGGCCGGAATTTGAGTATGACGAAGACCAGATTCGCGCATTGGCGCAGCAGTTGATTGCAGGAGGAGGTGGCTAATGCAGATTACCCTAACGGAATCATTGCGACGATTGCAGAAAGGTTTGCCGGCACAATCTGTTACAGGGGCAATAGTTCCCCAGTCACCGGATATCCCAAATCATGGAGATATTCTGGTTGTACATTGTATTGCGTCTCCTAAAATGGACATGCAGCTAACCACGGACGTTCCCCAAGCGATAGTAAATCGTGCAAGAGAGATATGTTATGCGATTAGTCTCGCAATAGCGTGTACGACCGAAGCCAAGCAATCGGTTGGCCTAGTTGTAAATGTTTCATACGACTATGGTGATGAGGTTGAGCTACTGTACCGAACGGCAATCGCGACGGCAAACTTGCAATCGCTACGAGAAGAGGCTGGTATTGGTCTGTTTTTGCAGCGACTGCAATACGAAACATCTCATCGCGACAATGTTCTAGAAATGTTGGCGGGGGGCATGATCAGCGGCGAAGCTGATGACCATGAAAGATGACGGTGGAATATAGTTGGGATCATCGCAATCGTTTGACGGCCGTGGTGTTTAAGGACGGGCAGGATGTGGTTGTCAAGCGGGTGCGGTATACTTATGATGTCAATGACATGCGTATCGCCACCGAAATCGACGCCAATGCCGACGGCACTTACGAATCCGTCGAGCGGTACGCCCTCGACGGTGAACATGTAGCCATGGTATTCGACGACGGCGGTAGCCTGGCGGAGCGGTATCTCTACGGGCCGGGCGAGGATACCGTGCTGGCAGCCGACATCGCCGACTCCGGCCAATTCGCCACGCATTGGTATCTTGCCGACCATCAGGGCAGCGTGCGGGATGTTGTCGACGACGGCGGCGTGTCGCTTGACCATATCGTCTACGACAGCTTCGGCAAAATCGTCAGCCGCGACAACGCAGCCCTGCCGCTGCGGTTCGGCTACACCGGCAGAGAGCTGGCTGGCGAGGCTGGCGAGGGGATGTACTACTATCGCCGCCGTTTCTACGACGCCCCGACCGGCAGATTCCTAAGCCAGGACCCCGCCGGCTTCGCCGCGGGCGACAACAACCTCTACCGCTACGTAAACAACGACCCCCTGGACTACACCGACCCCAGCGGCCTGTGCGGGGAAAACGCGGATAAACCGTGGTATGACAGAGCGTGGGATTGGGCGACGGGGCCTACTAGTGATAGTCATCTGGAAGCATTTGGCCAAGGACTTGGAGATATGGTGGTGGGTTTGGGGACGTCTGTAAAGGAGATAGGACTTGTCCTTTACGATACGGTAAGAGGCGTTGGCGCTTCGATACACTATGGAGTTACGGGTGATCCCAACTTATTGTCGTCAATGGAGATGTATAGCGAATTCGCCGGTCGCGGCGGGAAACCGAGATTTGCTGAGATTGCGGAGAATACCTATAAGAAGCAGGGCATGGCGGCGGCGATAGGCAGCGGTGCTTATGAGTTTGGTAGAGCGGTTCCGGTGTTTGGAACCGGTATGCGTATCGGCGATATTATTAACGATACGATCAAAAATCGCAAATGGACACCAGATAACACACGCAGCCTCGGCAGTTCCACCGGGGAAGTTGCAATGATCGTGCTAGCGGCGCGGGCGGCTGGTGGAAAAATAAGGTTTGCTGGGCGTGGGAAAGCACCCAGAGTTGTACCAAGGAAAATCGTCATCCGAAAGGGTGCCGGAAGACCTTTCTTGCGGAGATTGGCAGGGAAACGCAAAGCACACGCACTTCAAGCAAACCGCGTGAAACCGATGGTAAAGGCCCCAAAGAGTATATCGCCCCAAAGCGTGAACCCCCGGCTTACTACGCGTCTGAGCAAATGGCGTGCGTACAAGGCCGGTGGTGGTGACATGCAAACGTGGGTTCGCCGCACGAACCACCATTCGTGGGGAAACGGGGCCAAGAGTGGATTCAAGCAATGGCACCGTCGTGTCAGTGGGATTGAAAAGCATCACATCAAGCCGAAATACCTTGGCGGTGCGGCTAACGGTCCAACTGTCCCGCTCAACAAGGCCTACCACCAGAAGATCACCAACGAGTTCAGGACCCGCTACCCCTACGGGCAAGATGTGCCAAGCCCGTTAAATGTGCAGGAAATCATGCAGAAGGTTTATCAAAAGTACCCGCTCCCGCCTGGAGCAGGACAGTAAGGAGGTGGCTGCTATGCGACAGATAGTGGAGTTTCGCGTTGAAGAATGCTTTGCCTCAATGTTGTTTGCTGACGACGAAGGCAAGCGGCTTGGTACCTCTATCCGAAGGGTGGAGATTCCAACCGATGATCCTCGCTATGGTGAAGTGGGTCGCCTGCAGCGTGAGTTGCGTGCAACACGAGGCGAGCCATTCTTCTACGGGTGGGGAATACGTTACGAATACACCAAGTCCGAACTCGAAGCGGCATCGCTGCTGCGAGTTAGAGTAGCGTCTGTTTTCGAACCCGCAGGCGAGGAATGCGGAACGGAGTATGATGAATCTGCCGCCTGTCCGCAATGCGGTTCCGGAGCGAATCAGGTTGGGCCATTGATCCTTAATGCCAAGCGGATTCCTAAAAGCAAGGACTTCGCTGAAACCATTGCCGGGGAAATTGTGGTATCGCGGCGTGTAGCAGAACTCTTTAGGCGTGAGGGCATCACGGGCGTGGAATTGAAGCCGGTGCAGGTGAATCGAGCGGGCAAGGAGTCTGAGGACTGGTTCCAGTTGACCGTGCGTTCCACGGAGGTGGAAATCGTTCCCCCTACGCAAGTGGGGCTCGAACCCTTTGATGAAGATATAGAGGGGCAATGCCGTTGTCCGCTGGGCGACCTGCTTGGCCTGAATCTGCTATCCGAGGTGACGATCAGTGGGGCCAGCCGGGGTAACGCCGACTTCGTCGCTTCTCGGCAGTTCATTGGTACACGTCGGGGTCTGCTTCGGCCGCGGCGTATGGTATTCATTTCCCCTAAGGTATGGAAGCTGATTGAGTCCGAGAAGCTCAAGGGCATTAAGATTGAAATAACGCATGTTGTTTGATCATCGCCACGCATTGGTATTTTACCGGCGTACGAACTGTTCCGGTTTGAGTTTGAGGTCCCGGATGATCTGTTTCATGTATGGGTCCACGTAGGCAAAGAAACGCTTCAGCCCGGAACACAGATAATTCAAGCCGGCTTCGCCATTGGTGGTTAAGAAGCGGTCTTTGGGGCAGCCGCCCCGGCAGGCAAACAGATATTCGCAGTTTTTGCAACTGTTCGGGAGATTGTCCATTTTGGCCCGGGCAAAATGTGCCTGGCGTGGGGAGCTGGCCATCTCGGCCATCGATTGCTGATGGATTGTCCCGAGCCGGTACTCCGGATAAACATAATGATCGCAACTGTACATACTTCCGTCGTGCTCAATGGTTAAACAGCGGCCGCAATATTTGTCGAGGCGGCACATTTGCCCCGGAAGGCCCATCCACTGGCCCACCAACGATTCAAACCAGTCGACGATAACCCGCCCGACACCATCCTTGTACCATTCGTCAAACAGACGGCACAAAAACTCCCCCCATTCATCAGGGTCTACCGACCAGTCCGTAACAAACGAATCTCCTGTGCCGGGCCTGGCGGCTGAACTGCCCGCCTCCGGCAGAATAGCGGGGTTCCAATGCTGCGGTGCCATCGCCTGGAAAGTCTTCGGCTCCACGCAGGGGATTAGTTGAATAAAGGCCGCTCCCAGCTCATGCGTCAGAAATCGATATATTTCCGCGGGATGCCCGGCGTTTAAGCGGTGAACGACCGTCAAAGTGTTAAACGGCACCTTGTGTTTGCGTAATAAGGCGGCGGCATTGACTACTTTGTCAAATGTTGGTTGATTATCTTTGGTTACGCGACAGGCATTGTGGAGTTTTTCGGGGCCGTCGATACTCAAGCCCACAAGAAATTCATGTTGCTTGAGAAACGCACACCATTCATCATCAAGCAAAACGCCATTGGTCTGAAGATCATTGGCGAAACGTTTCGATGGCCCGATGAGCTTTTGTTGAAGCGCAACCACCTTGCGAAAAAAGTCCAGCCCCAGCAGAGTCGGTTCGCCGCCTTGCCAGGTAAAAACAATTTGGTCCGCATCCTGGGACTCCGAGTGTTGCCTGATAAGCTCGGTTAGCGTCTGCTCAGACATTTGAGGGGCGGCTTTGTCGTTCCCGGTATCATTATGCAAATAATAACAGTAGGCGCAATCAAGATTGCAGCGAGCGCCAATGGGTTTAATGGTCAGGTGGAAGGCGTGAGCGGGGTTTCTTGATGTTTTTTTATGCGAAATCATTGGAGAGCCTTCGGGCAAATCAAATAATCCCTTCAGGGGCAGGGTATTTTTAGCACCATATCCCTGTTTAGGGCAATCTTATCAAAATACGAAACAGAAAATAGGGCCATAAACGTCATTTTACTATCTGGTTAAAATATATTTTTACCCCTGGAAAAGCCATAATAAAATTCTGGGTGTGGAACAGGTGTAAAAGCGAAGCAAAATCGTGGCGCTGGGCGGAGTTGTAAAAGACGGAGCAAAACCGTAGCGTCCAGCCGTATATCTACGCCAAAATCAATCCACAACTGGCGTTGAAATACAAAACAGAATAGCGGTCCCGGGGATGGGAAATGCTCGATGGTGTGGGCCAACGAATGTGGGAAGACCTCGCGCGGAAAATAGCCGGCAAATTCCCTGACGCGGTGCGACAGTATGCATCGACAGGATCGGAGACCTAAACGAACTAGCCACAACAGTCGCCGCCGGCAAAGCGTTCGTGTGATGGGGGAGGATTTGGCTATAGCAAGACCGACTCTGGTCTATTCTACGTTGACTGAAACATATTCCATACCACAATCGTTGCCGCGAAGATCGGATACGTGGCGTAACTTTGATGATAATTAGTCCGAACTTCGCGCGGCAGCCAACCATGTTCCCCGTCCGGGCAAAGACATCGATGCCGCGGAACACTTCCTGAAGACGTTTCCGCAGTCGAAGCACTATGAGGAGGTTTCTGTGGAGGTATGCAGCAAGCAGTGTGCTCATCTACAAGGCCAGGATACCACCGGGTCTGGATGCAAAAAGTATTAAACTGGCCTACATGCCTAAGGGTCTGGATGGCTATGCTCGATACAAGGAAAAGTATCATTTGATGGGCAAGGCCAACGATAAATATCAGGTGTACATGTGCTTCAGCCACCCGGTTCGTCGAAGCGTGAGCCGGTAATGTTGATGCTCGGGTCGAAGGCGCTGAAGTATAGCAAACATAAGAAGTATAGACGGAAGTATAGAGTAGTCGACGAATTCATAAAATTCCTCGCCACCCCCAAAGCCGCCGCGGCGATGGCAAAACATAATGTCTACATCAAAGGCACCTCGCCGAAAACGACGCGTCCGCCCGTCGGCAAGCCAGAGCCAAACCGCTCTGCCCCGGTAAAGAAAAACGGTTTAAATGTTTATGATAAATGATTATCGTGAAATAATGTTCTTCGCGATCGTCTAAGAAAGGTAGAAAATCTGAAGAACTTGAAGCTTGGAGATCTAGAATCGGAAATCAAATATAAATAACTCGTCAGTGGGAGAATTGAGTAGTCACGTGCCTCGGATGTATCAGGTGGTTCTTTGGATGGTTAATGACACCGACGAGGCACACGATTGCCCGACAAAAAAAACGGCGCCTGCACCAAAGTAGAATTAAATCCATCCATGCTCGACTGCCCAGACCCCCGGAGATTATCCGCGGGCTTGGGTTGATTAAGGAAAACGAATGAAACAATTGATAGTTCTCGTAACGATTCTGGCGACATTGTTCTGTGTTAATTTCTGCCCGGCGGGTGCGCCGACCGCGCCCGCCGGTGCGGAAAAATCCGCAAACGCAAAGTTGAAAAAAGTTTACATAGCGATATTGGCGAAGCCGGGGCCGGCGACCGAAAAAATCAAAAAGGCCGAAAATGGTATTTTTGTTACTGAATTGGCGAAGGCCTTCGAAAATCGCGAAAGCTTCCGCGTTCTTGACAGGGACCATATAACCAAGGTTCTTCGCGAACAATCATTATCGGCATCGGGTCTGGTTCGTCAGCCATTGAAGGCAGGCCGTCTGTTCGGTGCACAGTATTTGATTTATTCAATCTCCGAGAAGGTTCTGGACCGGCAGGTTATAAGCATCATCTGTGTGGAAGTCAGCAGCGGCAACGTAGTATTCGAAAAGGCCGTGGCTGTCGGGCGAAACGCAACCGTCGATAAACTAACAGCGACAGCCGGACAAGCGGCGGGGGCAATTCAAGGGTGTATTTTGAAGAGTCTAGCGGCAATAAAACTTCCCTCCGCCGCGATTCTATACGTGGAAAACAAAAGCCCCTCGAAGCGTCTCGATTTCCTGGAACATCAACTTCGCTCTCTTATGGAATCTATGCTGAAGGCTGGCGGATATCGTATACTCCGCCGCCGATACTCCGGTCGACTTGCCAGGGAAACGCTCCTCAGCACAGCCGGCCTGGTCCGCCCCGACGCAACGGTGCTTGCCGAGGCCGCCGACCTTGCAATTAGCGTTTCGTTTACAGAATCGCCATCGCCCAACAAGGCATTCAAAGACACGCCGATTACGATAGTCCTGAAAATCAATCGAAAGGGACACAAGCAGAAATTGAGCAAGCTCACTTTCACGCTGGCCGGCATGAAGAAGCTCTTGCCGCAGTTGCAGGAATCCATCTTCAATTCAAAACACCAGCCGGTCGAATCCAAAGCACAGCAAAACCTCCAGCGGAAAATCGAGGCTGCCGAACTTCTGGCGACACTCACTCCGCTTGAATATGGACACTCACTTGAGATGCATCGCAAGCAGATCAAACTGGCGGAACGGGTTATTTACCTGGACCCAACAGCAAAGAACGCCTATTTCATGCTGGGTTCCTCGCTGAAAATGTGTATTGACAAACTAAATCGGCCAAAAAGTCGTCTGCGCCCACAGACTCTCGATGCTTACGAGAAATATCTTTCATTCCCTAGGACTGATCGAAAGCGTGTCGAGTGCGCATTCCGTACCTGGGTATGGTATTGGTATTTACTGAACAAAGATAAGCCAAAAAAAACCATGGCCAATCTAGCCGAGTGGGTACGATGGCACCATTCTGTTGATCCGACACATTTACCTGCCGCGTCCCCGCATGGTGGCTTAGAGAAATGGTGGGATAAACATCCTGCCGAGAAGATTGCATTCTATATATGGGTGGACGAACTTTATAAATGGGATGTGCCATGTTACCCACTGAAACTGGCAGACGCTTACTATAAATCAGGCAAGTATTCCCAAACGGCCCGATACCTGTGCGAAATACTCACTCTCCCCAGGAAGAAGCACGGCCACTACTTGAGTTATCTACGGGATAGCGTCAAAGACGACTACAAGGGAAAAAAACGGGCGATAGTCTTGAAACACGCGACCCCGGAGCAGGCCAAAATCCTTAGAAAGTTTTACAAACCAAAACCACCTGCAAAGCCATACATTCCGGCTATGTATGGTAACGCCTATGGTAATGTCAAAGACTTGTATGACTATAGCTATATTGCCGATGAAATCATGCTGAATAAGCTTCGTTATCGCATTGTGAACGCAACGGCGGTGGATCTCTCGCCGGATAATCTGCAACATAGTGTTATTATCCGCCTGACTGACGCAGGATTGTGGATACAGGGAGTAACAGGGGAAAAATTGGTATTGTATCTGTCGCCGTCGCCAGGTAAATGGAAGAAAATTCCTCTGCCGAGTGGGATGGAAAAGAATCAGAGAACTAATTATGGTGGGCACTACATAATCTCAATCGTACAGATTGGCGGAGAAGTCGTATTCGCCACGTCTTCCTGCGGCCTATACGTTTACGACCTGCGCCGAAAAAACTGGCGCCATCTCGGTATAAAAGAGGGGCTGCCCAACAAATACATAGATGGTATGGTTCCAGATAAGAATGGTGCCGGAGCGTGGATATATGGCGGTCGATTCCTTTGTTGCTACAGGGACGGTAAAATCTTCGGCTGGAAAAAGCCTATCCCATGCGACATCAAGAGCATGCTCGTTGCCAAAGATCGCATGTATCTGCTTGCATCATTTAATTGGGAAAAGCTTGTTGTGCTCAGCCAGAATCACCCAAAAGCAAAAATAGTCCTTTCGGAACGTCAACAGAAACGACAGCTTCCCGTTCCGAAGTTCTTTGGTCCCCCGCAGTCTCGCAGTGTGAGCAGATTTAACAATCGCAGGCTGGTCAGCCAGAACGGTAAGATGTATCTGGCGAATGAATACGGATTGCTGTCTATGTCTATGACTGCAGAGGCGAAACCCATTCATCATTGGTATCCGTCGGGATTCTATCACTGGGGAGAACTTGGCGGCTGGGTTCAAGGTAACTGCTCCCTGCCTCCATGCTGTGTGGAGAAGGTGATTCCGGACGATAGCAACCCAAATCAACTTTGGGTACTTAGCGAGCACGATGTTTCCCGCCAACCATACAAGGCCATTACCTTCATCACAGCCTATGACACAAGGGAAAATATTTTTTCAAAACCAATACGGATTAATAACACCATCGTTGCTCACTTCCAGCCTCGCGGGGAGTACATCTATCTGACCGGAAGCAAGTTCTCCCGTCTGCCGAAAAAGATGTGGGTGCTGGATCAGCCGGGGCGGTTGAAAGATACTCCGCTGCGGGTTCAGTGTCCCGACACGATTTACGGCAGGGCCTCGGAAGCTCTTTTTCATAAGGATTTCGACAAGGCCAAAAAGTTGCTTCAGGAGGCTATCGATGCCGGTATCGCCGTGAGGCAGGCAAAGAAAATGCTCAAGGGCATTCACAGACTTCAACATCCGAAGAAAAGAAAGAAACGGAAGAAAACAAAGAAAACCCCGTAGAATATTTGTGAATTTGAAAAGTACCTCCCGATAGAAAGAAGAAGAAAAGCCCCCGCTACGCAACCTCACAGATGAATTATGTTGAGTTGTTCGGAAATCCCCCACTTGGCTTGAAGGTATTCAGCCGCCAGGCGACGATGGCATTTTTGAGCGGTCGCCTCGCTGCACAACAAATACGTATCGGTAAACAAATCGGGATTGAGAGCAGCCTCTACGTTTCGCTCAGCGAGAATTTGCAGATAGGCCGGCTCGTAGTCAGCCCAGGAAATTTGCTTCTTCTTGTAGCCGTCGAGCAATTCTTTCGCTGGAGCAAGAATCGGCAAATGAATATAATCCGCATCAAGAATTGTCCGAAGGAAGAACTGCAGATCGCGGGCCTTGGTAAACCCCGCCAACTGGCTGCGGTTCCATAGACGCACATCCAGCACCTGTCCCTGTCGCAAACATCATCGGCGATGGGAAAACTGGAAAACCAGATGATGAAAAGAAAAAATCCGAAGGAAAAGCTGGAAGCCAGCCGGTAGATAGGCTGGAAAAATGATGAAAATCGTCTGCTTTTCTGGATTGTCGCGGACGGCTTGATTGTCACCAACACGTAAGCCAGAAGGAAAATATCTCGCTTCATGGTAATTCCTCCAAATCAACGATATCTTCCTTAACTTCTCGAACAAAAAGTTCTAACCACATCCTCTCGCTCCGAGGTGAAAAATACCGGACATTGGTTGGAACCGACGTCCACATTTGGCGTCTAACTGGTCAGAAAGAGGTTCATGATGCGGTTGACGCTTGCCATCTTGGCGTTGTTAGCGGTTACGGGTAGTTGGGGGTGCAGCCATCCTTCAGCTCGACCGCCCAATCCTATTCTCGAGCGGAGTCAGGCGAATCTTCAGAGCGTGGAGTCGCGGTTGCAGGGGATTCCGGCGATAACGCATGCCGATTACCTGAAACTCGGGACGGCCAGGTATATGGTGTGGTACATCTATTTGGGGCGATCGAGGTATTCTGCGGGTACGGCCAAAGCCCGGTGGGAAGCGGCGGAATACCGGCGAAAAGCAGAACGCCTGGAGCCGAAGGTCATCGAAGCTTTCCAACGGGCAATGGACCAGCCGCCCGATCCGCGTATCGCCGCCCGCGCGATGGTGCGACTCAGCAGCATGTACGCCGAAATCCCGGACAGAGATAAACAGATGGGCATTCTGAAACGTATCCTCCGCGAGCACCGGGATACGGATGCCCCCGCAGTCTTCGGGGCTGGCCAAACGCCACACTATTACTGTTACTACACATTGGCCGGAATATATCAAGCAATGGGCGAGCGGTACTACGCAATAGACGCCTTGTCGCGAGCACTGCTTGCAATCGATGTAACCGAGAAGGCCGGGAAAAACGTCGGGAACATACCCACCCAAGTGCTTGGGAGGCTACTCGATTACGAGCCGCGAATCGTACTGCCTCAATACCAGCGGCTTCTGCCAGCGAACATCAACGAATCACCGGGAACGCCAAACTCCCCTAATCGGACCGGGCCTGCTGCGTCGCTGAAGCGGATTTTTCAATCTCACCGGCAAACCGCGCCGACACGCATTACATTGACGGTTCAGCACACCGATCACAATGGCTTGTTGGTGGATTATAAGGTGGTCTTCCCCGACTACCCGAAGATCATCGAGACGTGGCGGCAGGAGCAGCAGAATCCTCGGCCCCGTCTAGCGGATGACTTCAGGCACGTTAAGCCGATCTTCAGGTTGTCTTTCGCCGCGTTCCCCACGACAGAGGGCTTTGGAATTGGAATACCCGCTTACGTGACAAAGGCTCTTGCTCCCGCGACGGCCACAGTTCCGCTTGTTTTCGACCATCACGGCCGGTCTAGCGGCAGAATGATTCTCAAGTGGTCGGACCAAACGCCTCGGCAGTTGAACCTGTATCTGACGGCAAAGCTTGAACGTGGCAGTTGTTGTCGGGGTTTGAGATGGCGCCCTGCCGTCCAGGCCGGGGAAGTGTACGTGAAGCCGGTACAAGTCGCCTGCGACAAAGATGCAACAATAAAGCCTCGTTAGGTTATGCGAATTTCCCAGAAGCCAATGCCGTTAACGTGCCGTTAATTCAAGGTGATTTTGCATTGGTGGAGATTTCTTTATCCTTTCAGCCCGGTTGTGGAGATGCCGCGAATGAAGTATCGCTGGAGGCAGAAGAATACGGCGATCATCGGCAGCAGCACCATGACCGTGCAGGCCATCAGGAGGTTCCACTGGCCGCCCGTTTCGCCCATGAAACTGTTGAGTCCGAGCTGAAGCGTCCAGTTTTCCTTGCTGTTGAGATAGATCAGCGGCGGCATGAAGCTGTTCCATGCGTGCATGAACGAGAATA
>JAIORC010000394.1 GCA_021108335.1 Phycisphaerae bacterium | reverse complement strand
CCCCCACACCGACAAAATGCTCGACGGAGACATCCAGGAGTTCATCGACTCCTACTTGCGACACAAAGCCTCAAAGAAATCCGATTAGGCTATTTTTTTAAATTTTCGCATTATTTTGCAGCGGCTTCTTCCGATATGTTTTCGGCAGGAGGCCCTTTTGTATTCCGTCGGAGACGTTCATGACGTTGAAATGAGAAAGGAGCGGCAATGTCTACGAAAATTCTGATGGTGGATTCGGATTGGAATTTTTCCCGAAAAGCGGAGAAGTTTTTTTCCTCTCGTGGCGACCTGATGGTTCGGGAGACGGTGGAGAACGCCATTTCCCACGCCAGCCGGTGGCAGCCCGATCTGATAATCCTCGCCGCGGAATATGCATCCATAGGCATGTTGCAGGCATTGCGGTTGCTCCAGCCCCGGCCTATCATCCTGATTTCCGAACACATGAGTCGTTACGACCGCGCCTGGGAGGCATGGCAGAACGGTGGCGACGAACTGTTGATGAAACCCATTTTTCACAACGAGGATTTTCGCCAGGCGGTAATCACAGCTACAGAAAATGCCGTCGTTGACCCCCACTGGGCAAACAGGCAAAAAGCCGTCTCCGCCTGAGAGTCTGGAAATCTGGAAGTACGACGGATGGCCTCCTGGGGGGCACTCGACAATTTCCCACGATGTCGGGTGGTCCCCTGGGGAAAAGATCGATTCACAATTTCTGCGACATCCCTTTCTCAAAACCACCAAACATTCATTCGCCATCGTGTATCTATCTTTCGTGGCTGAAAGCTTCGCTTCCCGCCACGGCACCCACGCGTTTTTTTTACCGCCCCCTGGGGGGCACCCAACAATTTAACAGGGACGGAGTACTAGAGATTCTCGCCGGGATTAGATTCGTAACTTTCCTCAGCCTCGGCTTCCGCATCGGCCTGGATGGGTTTCATGATAGTCTGGTCGCTGGCAAGGAATCCCTGGAGTTGTTCCTGCCAGGACTGGAACGATTTCCATGTTGTCTGCGACTTGGCGGATTCGATGGATTGCTCGTAAGGCCGATCCGACTCGACCAGATGCACCGCCTCGCAACCGTTCCGCCACGTGCCAATTCGCCTGAGGCCCAAATCCTGCTCCATTGCATCGAACCATGCGGGGATTTCAGAGAAAAATTGATCGAAATCTTCCTCCTGTCCATCGGTGATCTGCATGTAAATCAACGTCCGGTATCTTGCGGCATGGCGAACCGAGGCGCGATTATCCAGCGGCAAAATCTGCTTTGCCTTCAGGCCATTAGAACTGCGAACCAGCTTGTACGAAACTCGCTGATCCTCCGCCAAAGCCTTGAAACCATCCATCTGGATATCGCTGAAGTGAAAAAAAACGTCACCTTCAGGACATTCGATAAAACCATATCCCTTGGTCTTATCATACCATTTTACTCTTCCGACAGACATCATACACCCTCCCCACACGAGTACAGAACAATTCCCGCCGCGCAGGTTACTACACGGCCCTCTCTTGTAACTTCAAGTATCGCAGGATGTTGAATGCGATAAGTCCCACTTGAAGGGCCTATTATATTCCATAAAGCTGCATTTGTCCAGCATCAATCCATGTTTATAAGCATGTCTTATCCGCATCGGCATTTCATGTCGCTTTCGCGTTCTGCCGGGTGGGTCGGCGGCTTACCTTTGATCTCATAATTTTTTATTTTTGAGCGGTTCCGGCAAGGCGCGGCAAAGGTTTTGCTTGACCTGTGGGGGATTCTGTATGAAAATCTTCGATTCCTATTACTAAAATAGGAGTTTTACGCTAAAAAGTGCAGAAAAGGGATATGGTGGTTCTGTACGCGTATCAGAAGTTCAATAAAGCTCCGACCGGGAGGACGCGCGTAACGCGTCCGTAAAGCGGAGTTTGTGATTATAGAGAAGGCCGAAAATGGCCTGAAGAAGGTGGTTGAAAATGAGCGGAAAGAATTTACCGTTAAAATTCGCATTGGTCGTGGTCATGGTGGTACTGTGCATCGGGTCGCTGTTTTATGGTAAGGGCCTGAAGAAAGGCCTGGATATCGCCGGCGGCTACAGCATGCTCTTCGAGGTCAGCAACGAGCAGAACGACCCGAGAATGGTTGAACGTGTCATCGCCGTGCTGAAAAAGCGAATCGACCCGACGGGTCTAAGCTGCATAGAGTGGACGCCTAAAGGCAATCGCTTCCAGGTTCGCATGCCGGCGGCTTCGAAAAAATCCCAGAAATTGAGAAGGGAATATATCAACGCCCGCGATGCGCTGTTAGCGAAGAATATTTACCAGAGCGAAATCCGCAAGCTGGCCGTGTTGAAGGGCCAGGCCCGCACAGCCGCCATCGCCAAACTCACCGGCCCGAACGTTGCCCAGGCAGAGCAAGTCGAGGCGCTGCTGGGGGCGATGGATAAACTCGGCGATGCCGAGGCGAATCTCAAAGCTGTCCGAACTATCAACGCCAAACACAAGTCGATGAAGCCGGAGGTACTCCAAGCCGAGCAGAAGGCCCTCCAGGATGCCCAGAATGCAGTGGCGGTTGCGGCGGCGGAATATCGCAAGCGGTTCAAAGCCGTTCGCGACGGCAACATCAGTCCCGCCAGGTTGCTGGGAATTCTCAAATTGTACGACGATGCCAGGTCGCAGGAGAACAAGGACAACAAAGCCACCGCGATGAATGTCTTCCAGTCCAAGCTGGAAAACTTCCGTAAAACCTACGCCGTCTGGGACGACCAGATCGGCAACGTGGTGGACCTGTACAAGGAATGGACCCAGATCAGGAAGCCCTTGGAAGACCCGTCTGACCTCAAGCGGATGATCAAGAAGGCCGGTGTGCTGGAGTACCGTATCGCGCCGCTGAATCCGCAACACGGCAAGGACGGATCGCTGGCGGAAGAAAAAATCCGTCAATACATCAAAGACCTGGAAGCCGACGGCCCGGAGGCCTCGCGGGATATCGGCAAGGACTATGCCTGGTATCCCATACATGGCGACGAACAATTCGACAGGCTTATCGTGCATGACTATGCCGGCAAGCGTTATGTGTTGCTGAGCAACAAGCCTGGCCAGCGAATGATTCAAAGCCGGGGCGACGAAGTAAAGTGGTCGCTGTCCAGCGCGAGCCGGGGCAGCGATAGTTATGGCGCTCCGGCAATCAACTTCAGATTCGACGATGCCGGTGCCAAGATATTCGCATCCCTGACCGGCAACAACATTGGTAAACCAATGGCGATTTTGCTGGATGACGAGGTTTACTCCGCGCCGAACATTCAATCGACGATTATAGATCGAGGCCAGATTACAGGCCGCTTTACGGTCGAGGAAGTGGATGACCTCGTGCGTATTCTCGAAGCCGGCTCGCTGCCGGCCAAGGTCAATCCCGAACCGGTCTCCGAGAGCGTTTTCGGTGCAGCCATCGGCGAAGTAAACCTCAAGAAGGGCATTCACGCAGCGATTATAGGTTTGATTGCCGTGGCTGCGTTCATGATGTTCTACTACCTGCTTTGCGGTGCGATTGCCGACGTAGCCTTGCTGCTGAACATGATACTTGTACTCGGTGCGATGAGCATGTTCGACGCAGTGCTGACCCTGCCTGGTATCGCCGGCGTGATCCTGACAATCGGTATGGCTGTGGACGCTAACGTGTTGATTTTCGAGCGGCTGCGTGAAGAACAGGCCAAGGGCCTGCCGATCCATCAGGCGATAAAGAATGCCTACGAACGGGCGTTTACGGCGATTATCGACGCCAACATTACGACGCTGCTGATCTGCCTGTTCCTGTTTGTCGTGTTCGACTGGGTCGGCATGGAGGCGGTTCGCGGTTTTGCCATTACCCTGGGCCTTGGCGTGATATTCAGTATGTTCACTGCCCTGCTGGTTACGCGATGGATTTTCCAGACTTTCATGTCGTTCGGCCTGCTGAAAAAGTCTCTGCCGATGTTGCGGCTGATTCCGAAGGTCAACATCAACTGGATGGGCAAGCGATATCTCTTCTGGGGCATCTCGGTCGTGATGATTGGCCTTGGTATCGGGTCGATGATCTGGCAGGGCAAGGACATTCTGGGCATTGAGTTTTCTTCGGGTACGGAAGCGATAGTAAAGTTTACCGACGATGCCCTGATAGACGGCAAATTGCCGAATGACGGCCTGGTGCGAACGGCTATCGAAAAAAAGATCGACGGGTATAAAGAAAAACTCCAGAACAAGCTCGCCGCCGAGACGCCGCGGGTTGCGGAGGAAAAATCGAAACTCACCACCGATCTGGACGAGTTGAATAAGGAGTTGGGCACACACCAGGCGCGGCTAACCAAGGCCAAGGCTGACAAGGCTGACGATGACACACTCAGCACGATTAACCGGAAGGTTAGTTCCCTGGAATCCAGGCTGGCGAGTCTGAAGAAGAAAATCGATACTCTGGACAAAACCATTGCCACCCTGCAAGCGGACATTCGCGGCTGCACCAGGTTCAAGGAGACTGTCCGAACGGAAACCGTCATCAACGAAAACAACGTCCGCGATTTCCTGAAAACCTACGGGAACGACAAGAAGGAAGTAACCCTCACCTCGTGGAAGGCGAAGGGCGAAAACGTGAAATTCTTCAACTTGCTGGATGTCAACCCAGCCGATGGAATTCTCACCGAGGCGGAGTTGCGCGATGATAAACTTCCGCAGATGTCGTACCAGATTTCCACTACGGAAAGCAACGCCAAGCTGATCCGCGAGATAATCAACGAAGTATTCGGTAAGGCGCTGCAGCGCCGGCTGCCGTGCAAGTTCGATCTGGTCAAAGGCGAAACGATTAAGCGGCTGGGCCTTACTCTTGCCAGAGACGGCAGGACTTTCATTACCGCCCAGTTGGCCGAAGATGTTTCCACCGGTTTCCGTGACGATCTGCTGGACTTCCAGGACGACGGCGGGCTGATGTTCGTCGTGAAGAATGTTACTCCGGCAATCAGCATAAACGATTTCAACGGGCGTATTCGCGACATTCGCCTCCAGCCGGACTTCGGGCGGCAGGCGGTCAATCCCTACAAGGTAATTGGCCTGACCCCTGCCGGCAGCAAGTATTCCGCGTTTGTGGTGCTGGTTCGCCCGGCGAATCCCGAAGAGGTGAAAAACAAGAAGGCCAGAGTCGTTTTCGCCGACGGAGAGCAGTCGGTACTCACCGAGGCTCTCGGCCGCGAGGAGGCGATGGTGGCGACCAACTTCGACCCGCGGTTTGCAACGGAGACCGGCCAGCTTGCAATCGTGGTGATTGTGCTGAGTTGGCTGGCGATCGTGGGTTACCTCTGGCTGCGGTTCGGCTCGGCTCAGTGGGGCCTGGCTGCGGTTGTTTGCCTGGTGCACGACGTGATTATCGTGATTGGCATGGTAGCCGTAACGGGCTGGCTGGTGGACAGCTCCTTCGCCCGGGCATTGGGCATCGGCTCGTTCAAGATTGACCTGGCGATGGTCGCGGCGATCCTGACGGTTATCGGCTATTCGGTCAACGATACGATTGTCGTCTTCGACCGTATCCGCGAGAACCGCGGCAAGCTCAAAACCGTAACGATCAATTGCATCAATACATCCATAAACCAGACCCTGCCGCGTACGTTGCTGACGTCGTTCACGACGTTTATCGTCGTGTTCGTCATGTACGTCTGGGGCGGGCCGGGCATCAAGAGCTTCAGCTTCGCACTGCTGATAGGTATCATCTTCGGTACATACTCATCGGTAGCGGTAGCCAGCCCACTGCTGCTGGGCTTCAAACACGCCCTGGTAGCGAAAGTTACAAAAGAGGATACCGAAGGCTAAGCACACGTAGGTTATGCAACTTGGCTAGCGACACTAGCGCGGCGGCCTTCCCAGGCCGCCGCGAAAACGGCGCGGGTAGACAGGCTTGCCCCCAAGGGGGTTGCAACCTGTGTCGTGGTCGCCTGGGAAGACCACCACGCTGAAGCGTAAAAGAGACTTGTTTGGGTGGCATGGCTTGCTTGCAAGCCATGTGTTTTTCGCATACCCACCGGTTCCTGTTTTTACCCGTTTTCTGTAGGCCGGGTCTTGACCCGGCGATAAGAAGGCGACAGCCTTCTTACATGAAAATTCCCTCCGACAACACGTCCTTGGGAAAACGTGGGTTTCGCCGGTCTACGCGTGGTGGCCTGGGAAGGCCACCACGGCACAGGTTACAAACCTGTGCCACCAAACACCGCGGTTGACCCGAATTGGACGAATTTGTTGCATGTGCCATGCAATTGTCGGGTCAAGACCCGGCCTACCCAAAACCGTTGCTTCGCTACCGCCGCAACACCCCTCGAATTTCTCCGCATGCTTCTGCAAGCAGAAGCATGGCACCTGGCATCTTTACTTTAATTAAGGCTGCCGTGACGGTGTTTGTTTTACAACGTCATGCCGGCTGGCAGTTGTGCGAGGTCTGGGGCGATCCAGTCGGCTCCCTTGGCCAGGAGTTGCTCGGCTGAGAAGCTGGTGGTCAGTCCCAGGCAGTATGCTCCGGCGGCCTTGGCGGCGAGTACGCCGTTTTCGGCATCTTCCACGACGATGCAGCAGCCTGCGTCCAGGCTCATCCCGGCGGCGGCTTTGAGGAATATTTCCGGGTCGGGCTTGTTGTTGGTTACGGTGTCGCCGGTAACTACGATATCGAACGTTTCCTCGGCAAATCCGATCTGCTTGAGATTGCCCACGACCTTCATGTGGTCGGCAGCCGACGCGACGGCCAGGCGGATGCCTTTTTCCCGACAGGATGCGATAAACGCCGCCACGCCCGCCAGCGGTTCGAGCCGGCCTTGAATGAGCTGGAGATAAAGCTCGTATGTGCGGATTTTGTCGTCCGGCATTTTGATTTCGACGCCGTGCTTTTCGGCAACGCCGCCGATGTAGCGATTCTCGCCGGCCCCGACGAACGGCAGAAAATCGTCCGGGTGCACGGTGGCGTCGTACCGCTCCCGAAACATCGCCATCGCAGCCTCGCAGATGAAATCTTCCGAGTCGCAAAGCACGCCGTCCATGTCAAAAATAATGCCCTGAATATTCATACTGCTCATTGGGAAATCTCCGTAATTGTGGTTTTTTCGTGTAGAGTTTCAAAAAGATTCTGGTCGAATTCCCCAGCCGTTTTGTTTGCGGCGCTGGCGGCAGCAGCAGCTACACCAGTCACCAGTGCCTCGGCAGGCGATTGGTCGCTCGACAGGGCGGCGACGAACGCCCCAAGCAGCGTATCGCCGCAGCCGACCGTATTCAAAATCGCAGCCGTCTCCAGCACCGCCGCCGCGTGGACGGTTGCGTTTTTCGTTATGAGATAAGCGCCGTCGGCCCCGGCTGACAGCAGGACGTTTTCGATCCGCTGGGCCAAGCCGCGGGCGGCTTTGAGTTGCTCGTCGACAGTCGGCAGTTCCCGCCCGACCATCTCGGCAAGTTCGGCGACGTTTGGCTTGATAAGCCATAGCTTCTGCCGGCTGGCCGCTTTCAGTGCAGGCCCGGACGTATCGGCCGCCACCCGTGCCCCGGCGTCGATGGCTGATCGCAGCAGGTCGGTAAAGTCGTCGGCTTCGATGCCCGGCGGCAGTGAGCCGCTGAATATCACAACGTCGCCCGGTTCGATGAACGCCCGCAGTTGCTCGGTCAGCTCTCGCAAATCAGCCAGTCCGACGGCCAACCCTTTGTCCCGCATGTGCAACTCGTCACCGCCGGCGGGGTCGGTAATGGTGATATTCTCCCTGGTTCTGCCCGGCAGGGTGATAAATGCGTCCCGGATGATTCCGTCCTTCGCCAGCGGGTCGAACAGGCTGCGGTTGTCCCGCCCGAGGAACCCCATCGCGGTGGACGCGACGCCCATGGCTGCCAGCACCCGCGAAACGTTGACGCCCTTGCCGCCCGGCGATTGCCCCAGCGTGCGGGCCGGCAGGTGTCCGCCGGCGGAGAGGTTCTCCACCTCGATAACCCGATCGACGGCAGGGTTCAGCGTAACGGTAATAATCTGTGGCGTATCTTCCATAATTTTTTATACGGCGGCACCCGGCATAACATTGAAAAACACATGGTCCCCAGGGGACCATGCCACCCAATCGTCACGCGAAGTTGGGTCGCCATGATGAATGGCATATAAATCGCGTATTCCCGGTTCCTGTTTTTACCCGTTTCTGTAGGCCGGGTCTTGACCCGGCGAAAAGAAGGCAAAGCCTTCTTTCATGGAAATCCCTTCCGATAACACATCCCTGAAAAAACGTGTTTTCCGCCGCAGCTAACCCGAATGGGACGAACGTGTTGCATGTGCCATGCAATTGCCGGGTCAAGACCCGGCCGACAAAAAACCGTGCCGCCCATGACCCGTTTTCGCGGCGGCCTGGGAAGGCCGCCGCGCGATACGGGTGTCGGATTTCGCTATTCGAATTTGACAGGTTAGCCGGGTTTTACAGGCCGGCCTTCTGGATTTTTTCCATGACGCCTTCGACGGTGAACCCGAACTTCTTGGCCAATAGCTGCTGCGGGCCGGATTGACCGAAGTCGTCCATTCCGACAAACACGCCGTCCCAACCGATAATGCCTTCCCAGCCCTGACGGATGCCCGCTTCGAGGACGACACGCTTGGCGATTGTCTTCGGCAGCACGGCGTCCTGATATTCCTGCGGCTGCTGGTAGAACAAATCCAGACAGGGCATGGATACGACGCGGACCTTTCGGCCTTGTTCGCGGAGTTGCTTCGCCGTGTCCAAGGCCAGGCTTACCTCGCTGCCGGTGGCTACGAGTATCATCTCCGCGTTTTCGTCGTCGTCGAGTACGTATCCGCCTTTGAGGACGCCGTCGGCTGGGGCGTATTTCGTCCGGTCGAGCGTGGGCAGATTCTGCCGCGTCAGCGCCATCGCCGTCGGGCCGTCGGCTCTGCCGATAGCGTACTGCCACGCGTAGGCGACCTCGTTCGCGTCGGCGGGCCTCATCACAGCCAGCCGCGGGATGGATCGCATCGCAGCCATGTGCTCAATGGGCTGGTGCGTCGGGCCGTCTTCGCCGACGTAGAAGCTGTCGTGCGTGTAGACGAAGATGCTCCGGCAATTCTGCAAAGCCGCCAGGCGAACGGCTGGACGCATGTAATCGTGGAAGACCATGAACGTCGCGGCGAACGGAATCAGCCCGTGCAGCGCCAAGCCGTTGACCATGTTGCCCATGGCGTGCTCGCGGACGCCGAAGTGGATGTTCCGCCCGGCGTAGGAGCCCGGCGCGATGAAATCCGTCCACTTGCCGCTGGTGATCTCGGTTTTGGTGCTCGGAGCAAGGTCAGCCGAGCCGCCGACAAGTTCGTCGATGGCTGCTGCGAATGCGTTGAGCACTTTTCCGCCGGACGCCCGCGTAGCCAGGCCTTTTTCGTCGGCTTCGAAGGTGGGGGTAGCGTTTTTCCAGCCTTCGGGCAGCTTACCTTCGGCGATGCGTTTCAGCTCGCCGGCTTCGTCGCCGTGTGCCTGTGCGTAGGCAGCCAGCAGTTCGTCGTGGGCCTTGCGGATTTTCGCCCATTGTTCTTTTCGCGTGGCGAAGTCGACGGTTACGGCTTCGGGAACGTAGAAGCCTTCGGTGGGCCAGTTGTCAGCCTGCTTGGCGGCAAGCAGTTCTTCGACGCCGAGGGGTTCGCCGTGGCTGGAAGCCTTGCCGGCTTTGTTCGGCGCGCCCTTGCCGATGGTGGTATGCGCGACGATAATACTGGGTTTTTCGGTTTCGTTCTGGGCGTTGATGACCGCCTGTGCGATGGCGGCGTGGTCGTGGCCGTCTATGTCCTGCACGTGCCAGCCGAGCGATTCGTAGCGGGCGTTGACGTCTTCCGTGAACGCCAACTCCGTCGAGCCTTCGATGCTGATTTCGTTATCGTCGTAGATGGCGATGAGCTTGCCGAGCTTGAGGTGCCCGGCGAGGCTCGCAGCCTCCTGGCTGAGGCCTTCCATGTTGCAGCCGTCGCCCATTATCACATATGTGAAATGATCGACCACCTCGCATCCGGGGCGATTGTAGCGGTCGGCCAGCATCCGCTCAGCCAACGCCAAACCCGCAGCCGTGGCGAAACCCGCCGCCAGCGGGCCTGTGGTAACGTCCACGCCGGGTACCTCGTGAACTTCGGGATGGCCGGGCGTCATCGAACCGATCTGGCGGAACTTCTTCAGCTCGTCCATCGGCAGATAGCCCGCCAGATGCAGCATCGAATACAGCAGCATCGAACCATGGCCGGCTGAGAGAACGAACCGGTCGCGGTTGAACCAATTGGTGTCGGCGGGGTCGATTCGGAGGAATCGGGTCAGCAATACCGCGGCGATGTCGGCACAGCCCATCGGCATGCCGGGATGGCCGCTGTTGGCTGCCTGCACGCCGTCGGCGGCGAGGTAGCGAAGTGTCTTTGCAATGTCCTGGGCCAGCGGGGCGTCCACGGCGGGATTCGAGAAACCACTCATATTCATTTTCCTTTATCGCAGGGAGGTTCTGGTGTAAAGTTCTACAAAAACGAGGCAACAGTATATCGGCGGCAAGCCCGTTATGCAATAGCAGTGGAGACTGAACCATGACAAAAGATCGACACGCGGAAAAGAAGGTGCTGGCTGAGGGCAAATACTTCCGCATGATCCTCCAGGGCCGATGGGAATACCTCGAGCCGAAGAATTTTTCCGACGTCGTGATGATCGTGCCGGTTACCGACGACGGCAAGCTGGTGATAATCGAGCAGTATCGCGTCCCCGTAGCCGCGCAGACGTTTGAAATCCCAGCCGGCCTTGTCGGCGACGATGACGACAAGCAGGGCGAGTCGGTCTACGCCGCCGCCCATCGGGAATTGCTGGAAGAGACCGGCTACCAGGCCGACTCGATGGAAGTTATTCTCGAGGGCGCGCCGTCGGCGGGGTCGAACAGCCTGATCCTGACTTTCCTGATGGCGACCGGTTTGAAGAAAGTAACCGCAGGCGGCGGCGACGAGCACGAGGATATCATCGTCCACGAAGTGCCGCTGGACGAAGTGCCCGCATGGCTGGACGAAAAACGCACGCACGGCAACGTAGTCGACCTGAAAATCTACACCGGCTTATTCCTGGCGCAGAAATTCCATCAGCCGAGCTGCTAGAAAACGCGTGGATGGGAGCATCGCGGAAACTTGTTGCATAACAATTTCCCGGCAATCTCTCCGTAATTCCCGTTATGCAAGCAAGTTGCATAACCTACGCGATACGCAATGCCTGAGCAATATCCCCTATTTGGGTGGCATGGCTTGCGAGCAAGCCATGTGTGAAACCCCCCATGATGCTGGGTGGCATAGCTTGCAAGCCATGTATGAAAATCCCCACGATGCTGGGTGGCATAGCGACTGGTGGCACAGGTTTGCAACCTGTGCAAATTCCCACGACTGGTGGCACAGGTTTGTAACCTGTGCAAATTCCCACGATGTCTGATCGCCATAAGGAATCCCACGGAAATTGCGTATATCATCGCGCGGCGGCCTTCCCAGGCCGCCGCGGCACAGGTTGCAAACCTGTGCCACCAAACACATGCTTCTGCGAGCAGAAGCATGGCACCCATCTCTTCGTAATTCCCGTTTATTCCGGGATGGCCTGGAGAACTTCCGAGATGATTTCGTCGGGGGCGATTTCCTTGGCCTGTCCTTCGAAATTGCGGATCAATCGATGACGCAGCGCGGCGTGGGCGACCCGTTTGATATCCTCGAAGGCGACGTTCGCCCGCCCGTCGCGCAGGGCTGAGACCTTGGCCGCCATCATTACCGCTTGTGCGCCGCGCGGGCTTGGGCCGAATCGTAGATACTGTTTGACCAGTGGCGTGGCGTCGGTGGCGGCTGGGTGCATCGCCGCGACCAGCCGTGCGACATAACCGGTAACGTGAGACGCTGCCGGCACTTGCCGGACGAGGCCCTTGAGTTGCTCGATACGGGCGGCGTTGGCGACGGCGTCGGGACTTGGAGCCGCCATGCCGGTCGTGCGGTCGAGGATGGCTACGATTTCATCCGCCGGCGGCGCGGATACTATAATCTTGAGCATGAATCTGTCGAGTTGCGCCTCGGGCAGCGGGTACGTGCCTTCCATGTCGATGGGGTTTTGCGTCGCCA
>JAIORC010000074.1 GCA_021108335.1 Phycisphaerae bacterium | reverse complement strand
AGGAGTTCGGTTTCCGGGCGTGGAATCAGCACGTCGGGGGTAACTTTCAGGGCGAGGGAGTAGAATTCCTTTTTGCCCACAAGATACGCCACCGGTTGGCCTTCGGCTGCCTGTTTGACCCAGCCGCGGAATTTGCCCAGTTCTTCGGGTTTGGGTTGATAATCAAACCGCGCGTAGAGTTCCATTCGCGAGCAGTCCAGGCAGGTCGACAGCAGCATCTCCGCGCACAACCGTGCGGACTCAACGCCGGCCCGCTCGAAATAATCCCGCGTCCAATCCAGCAGGCGGGTAACCGTCCATGGTGCATTCTGATCCGTCATAGTAGCGTCTAAATACCACAGCCGATACGTTTTGGCAAGCTCGTAGGTTATGCAGTTCGCTGCATAACGGAAATTACTGGAGGACGCGAAATTTCCCACGATATTGGGCACCCGTCGATTCGTCGGCTGCAATTCCCGCCGGTTACTTGAATTTGCCATGCCGCTGCCTGATAATGCCCGGGGTGAATTTATGGGTACTCGTGTAATTACAGTTCGGGCGGCGGAAGATTTCTCCGCCGCCGCTGCCGAAGGCGCCGCGGCGTTGCAGGCCGGCTTGCTGGTGGGTTTCGCCACGGAGACGGTCTACGGCCTCGGCGTACTGGCGACGGACGCCGATGCGCTGCGGCGGCTGCGGGAACTCAAAAACCGCCCGACTGGCCCGTTCGGGCTTTACCTTGCGGACAAGAGTAACATTCGCCGATATGTCGCGGAAATTCCCCAGCGGGCAGCCTGGCTTATCGAGCGGAGTTGGCCGGGGCCTGTTACGGTATTGCTGGACACCGGCGGCGCGTTTGCCGACGACGAACTCCACGCCGCTGCGGGGCTGTTCGACGTTCTCACGAAGGACGGCGTTATCGGCCTGCGGTGCCCGGACGAGCCTGTTACCCGGCAGATGCTGGCTGCGACGAAAGGCCCGGTAATCGCCGCCTCGGCAAACCCCGCCGGGGCACCCTCGCCGCGAAACGCCGACGAAGTACTCGCAACGCTCGATGGGCAGATCGACCTGCTCATCGACAGCGGGCCGGCCCGGTACGGCAAAGACAGCAATATGGTACTATTCAATGGCCAGAAATACTCTTGCCTGCGGGCCGGCGTGTTCGATGAAAAAAAACTGGAGCAAATGATGACGCGTAAAATCGCTTTCGTATGCACGGGCAATACCTGCCGCAGCCCAATTGCCGCGGGATTGGCAAAAAAATTGCTTGCCGAACAGTTCAATTGCGCCGAAGATGGACTTAAAGATGTCGGTGTCGAGGTGATATCCGCGGGCATGTTCGCCGCTGCCGGCAGCGGCGCCACGAACGAGGCAATAAAAGCAGCTAAAGGCCTTGGAGCGGATATTTCCAGGCACGTCAGTAAAAAAATGACCGCCGAGTTGATTAAAACTTGCGATATGGTATTCTGCATGACAGAATTTCATCTTCAGGAAGCTCGGCGGCTGGCTGGTGGTTCCGATGTGGAGATTCGCCTGTTGGATGAATCGCTGGACGTGCCCGATCCTATCGGGGGCGGGCTGGACGTTTACAGCGAAACGGCTGTGCATATTCTCCGGGCACTGGAGGATATTTTTAATTCAAAGAAAACCTGAAGATGTAGTACACGGTCAAAATTGACGAGATATTTGGTATAAGGGTAAGGATAGAAAAATGAAGATATCGATAGCTTCGGATCATCGTGGCTACGCCGCCAAGGAGAAAATAATTACATTGGTTGGCGAGATGGGGCACGAGATTCTCGATATGGGCGTCCACAACACTCAAAGTTGCGATTATCCCGACATGGCTTACCCCGCGGCGATGGCTGTTTCCCAAGGCCAGGCCGACAAGGGGATTCTCATATGCGGCAGCGGTATCGGCATGAGCATATCGGCGAACAAGGTGTCCGGCATCCGCGCCGCCCTCTGTCACGATGAACTTTCCGCCCAGATGTCCCGCCGGCACAACGATGCGAACGTGCTTTGCATGGCCAGCGACGTGTTGGGCGAAGAACTTATGCGGAGAATTGTTTTAAGCTGGCTGGCTACGGATTTTGAAGGCAACGGCCGGCATTTGCGGCGTGTCAAGAAAATCGCCTGTATCGAACAGGGCAAAGACCCTGGAACCATGAACGGTTAGCGGCGGTAAGCAGACCCGGCCGCCGAAAAACTGCAATTTCGCCCTTGGTGTTTTTTACTGTTTTTGATGTGCCTGGCATACACATGATAAACTCATACTGTCAAACCTGTGGGCTGTATATTAGCGTACCGGATGAATTTGCGGGGGGTAAAGGCGCGTGCCCGCGTTGCAAGACGCGGCTGCGTATTTCCCAGCCGCCTTCTAAAACATTAGAATCCGACGAAGGTTACCGGTATTTCGCCGAGACCGTGGAGGATAGCATTCTCACCGGGCAGAAATCGTTAGCGGTAACCGAGAAGTTCAGCACAAGCTCGAAATACATGTGTTCAACTTGCAAAGAGGCGTACGAAAGCCTCGTCGTGTCCTCTTGGGACGGTAAAACCGGCAAATGTCCCAAATGCGGTACGGTGAATAACCCCATTATCTCAAACGTGTTGTTTCAGCGGGCACCGGTTACACCGACCCCGCCGAAGGAACCCAAAAAAACGCCGAAAGCCCCCGAACCCACAAAAAAACCGGCAAAATCGAAACACGATGTGCCGCCGGCGAAATTGGAGCGCAGCAAGGTGGCGGCGGAACCTGAACCCGATGCGGCACCTCTGAAAATGGATGGGGAGTTCCTGCTGGCACATCTGTCCCAAAATCAAACCCCCAGCGACTCGGTAGTCCAGGGCCTGCCCCTCAAAGCCGTCGATGATTCCGAAGCGCCGGTTCTTGCGGCTCCAGAAAAATCGCCTGCCAAAGCGGAAACGGAAGAACCGAAAAAAGAACACGTCGCCGAAATCCAGAAAGATGGATGGTTTTTCCACCTGAAGGACAAGAAGCACGGCCCGGCAACCATCGAACGATTGAAAAAACTCCAGGCTGCCGGAACGATAGACGGCTCCACCATGATCTGGCGAGACGGCATGGACAAACCGAAGCCGCTGAAAACATTCAATAAGCTTTACCTGTCGCAGGAATCCGCTTCGCCGCCGACAACGCCAGCGGCGGAGACGGAAAAAACCCCCGCTCCGCCCGCTTCCCCCGCTCCCCCGGCGGAGCATGCGGTGAAGCACGACACCCGCCAACACAGCCGGGACATCATAAATCATTGCAACCGTCTGCTGTGGATGCTCGCGGGAGCAGTCGGCCTGGTGGTGCTGCTGGTGGTAACGCGGCAGACTTTTCTCGAGATGGGCAAAGATACCTTCCTCACGGTAAGCCTCGTCCTGGCGGCATGTATTTGTGCTGCGGTGGCGTTCGGTGTGTGGGGTATCGTCCGCAATCTCGAGCTGTTCCGGAATGTTTATTCGACGATTCGCATGCGGGGGATTCTGGGCATTGTGGGGCTTGTCGGCTGCCTGATGATCATCTTACTCGCTATCATCGTATAATTTACCATCATGATTAACAAGCGAACCTTCACACTGATAACGCTCGTGGGCCTTGCGATTATAGGTGGGTGCCGGAAGCAAAACCATTCGCCCGCCCCGCCGAATTCGCCGGCATCTCTGCCCGCTGCAACGGATCACCAAGCCGGCAAAACCAAGCCCAAGCCCACCGCCGCGAAAACCAGGCCACGGCCGAAGCGGGATTACAAACTCGTCCATGTTATCGTTGCCCTGTGCGACAACAAGCACCAGGGCATTGCGCTGGTTCCGGCAGCTTTGGGCAACGGGCAAGACCCGAGAAATAATCTGTACTGGGGCGCGATGTACGGCCTGAAGACCTACTTCAGGAAATCGTCGCACTGGACTCGCGTTAAAGTTCCAAACCAATCTCCGCTACCCGAGCACGTTCTCGAAACGGCGTACTTTCAGAACCGCCGGGGGGCAAGGCGGGTTCTGGTCAAGGCCTTTGCTTACGATGGGCGGCATATGAAGGCTGCCCTGGAAAGCTTCTTCCGCGAGGCGGCGGCTGGCGATGCCGACCTTGTCTGTTTCGTCGGGCATAACGGGCTGATGGACGTTCGGCGGGTCGATTTCCCGAAACGTACTACCGTCGCCGGGCAGCGGGATGCGGTCGTGCTGGCCTGCAAGTCGCAGGCGTATTTCGCCGGGCCTTTGCGGCAGGCTGGACGCCGGCCTCTTATCACCACTACCGGCCTGATGGCCCCGGAGGCCTACACCCTGGACGCGATTATCCGCAGTTGGGCCAGGGGCGAATCTCCCGCCTCCATTCGCAACGCCGCCGCGGCTGCTTACGCGAAATACCAGAAATGTTCCCTAAAGGCGGCAAAACGCCTCTTCGCCACGGAAAACCGGTAATTCGTCCCGTAATAATCGGTCTCTGTCGGAAAAATTTTCCGGTTGGAGATTTCTATTTTTCGAGGTTCCCTTGACCCGCCGGTGAGGGTAGTTTATCATTTCAAAATGAGCCGATGGGTTCGTTCACATCGTCCGCCGGAACGGCAGGTCGATTCGATGCGAAACTGTTGGTGTGTTTGAAAAGATGACGGCCGGGAGTTTGTGGAAATGAATACAGGCAGGCCGTCGGGCAAGCGACGTTCGGGCAGGCATTTAAATAAAAAATAAAACAAAGCCGTGCCCCTTCGCAGCAGATCTCGCCCCTTGATAAGGGGAGATTTGAGCATCGAAAAAGAAAGATCGCTGCGTCGAACGTCGATAATTGCTTCGCGACAAAGTTGTTAGTCGGTGAAATGCTTGACGGATTTCCCGGCGTTTTCGCGAAGTGAGACCTTCGGGTCATAGATTCACGGACACCAATTCTGATTGTTGGTAGGCAGTACGCGGTTTGATTTTTGTGATGTTTAAATTTTCCGGGGCTATTGCCCGGGACGGATAAAGCGCATCGCCGGACGGCGATTCGCCAGTGGGATTGTATAATCCCGCTACGATTATACCGCGCGTGAACATGATCGGAAGCTCTTGTGGCAGCGTAAGATACGCTGCCGGCCCTCCTGCCTGAACCACTCTGGTTCCCTTGCGCCTCATCTCTGAATATGAAAGGATTATCGCGATGAACGTGTTTATGCTTGCGGAAATTTCAGGCGAATTGTTGGTGGGGCTTAGTATCGGATTGATTATCGGTGCGGTTTTGATTATCGTGATAAAGGCCTACACAACCAAAATACAAAAAGCCACGCTCGAGGCGGAAATGACCGCCATGAAAACCGCCACCGAAGCCGAAGCCCAGAAAATTCACGCCCAGGCAGAAGCCGCCGCCAAAAGCGAGTACCTCAAGAAACGGGAAAAATTCGACCAGGAAACCGCCCAAACCCGCAAAGAACTTCGCAGTGAAGAAAAACGACTCGCAAAACGCGAAGATAATATCGACCAGAAAATGGAGACCCTCAGCTCCAAGGAGCGGAACCTCAATACCGGCGAGCACGCTCTGGCCGAGAAAGAAAAAGGCCTCGTCGCTAAAGACCGACACTTCAACGACTTGATCGCCCAGCAGAAATCGCAATTGATGAAAGTTGCCAACATGTCGCTGGAAGACGCCAAGCAGCAATTGCTCCAGCAGGTCGAAAGCGACATCGAAGACGATGCCGCCAGGATCATCGACCAGAAGCTCAACGAAACCCGCGAAACCGCCGACGAACAAGCCCGCGAGGTCATCCTCCAGGCGATCCAGCGGTACGCCTCGGAATATACCGCAGAATCGACCGTCTCGACGGTGGATATCCCCTCCGACGACATGAAAGGCCGCATCATCGGTAGGGAAGGCCGGAACATCCGCGCATTCGAAAAGGCTACCGGCGTGGACGTAATCGTCGACGATACGCCCGGCGTGGTGGTCTGCAGCGCGTTTGACCCCGTCCGCCGCGAAATCGCCCGACGCAGCCTGGAGAAACTCATCCAGGACGGGCGAATCCATCCCACCCGCATCGAGGAAATCGTCGCCGGCGCGCAGAAGGAAATTAACAAGGAAATCTCCGCCGCCGGCAAAAGCGCCATGCTGGAAGCAAACATCCGAGGCCTGCATCCCAAGCTTGTCGACCTGCTCGGCCGGCTGCAATATCGCACCAGCTACGGGCAGAACGTGCTGAAACACTCCATCGAGGTTGCCTACCTCTCGCAGATTATCGCCGGGCAGCTCGGCCTCAGCGGCGAAATCGCCCGCCGGGCGGGTATCCTGCACGATATCGGCAAAGCGGTCGATCACGAGGTCGAGGGCGGCCATCCGCAAATCGGTGCCGATCTGCTCAAACGCTACGGCGAAAAGGAAGCGGTCATCAACGCCGCAGCCGCACACCACGGCGATGTCGAAGCCGCCACGATCTACACGCCCATCGTGCTGGCTGCCGACGCGATCAGCGCATCCCGGCCTGGCGCGCGGCGGGAAAGCCTCGAACGCTACGTGCAACGGCTGGAAAAACTCGAAGGCATCGCCACCGCGTTCGAAGGCGTCAAAAACGCTTACGCCATCCAGGCAGGCCGGGAAGTCCGCGTCATCGTCGATCCGGAAAACGTCAACGACCGGCTCACGCAGAAAATCGCCCACGACATCGCAAAACGCATCGAGGAAGAAATGGAATACCCCGGCGAAGTCCGGGTAACCCTCATCCGCGAAGTACGCTGCGTAGACTACGCAAAATAACAGCACCCGGCGGGATGGTTTTTACAGTTTTTGGTAGGCCGGGTCTTGACCCGGCGAAAAGAAGGCGACAGCCTTCTTTCATGGGAAATTGTAGAGGCATACCGACGAAGATAATGATTGCATGTACCATGCAATTGCCGGGTCAAGACCCGGCCTACGGGTTATAATGCGTGAACTGCCGGCGGGTTTGTGCGTCTAAGCAAGCATGGGCCGGGCCATTTGTCGGCTGGCGTTTTGTGTGAAGCGATGAACTATTCGGGAGCAGGCACGATGAGAAAGCATTTTCGCGGTTTATTGTGGGTTGGTCTGGCGGTTGCGGTTGTGGCGATTACGGCGCAAAGCGCTGCGGCGGCAAGCTGGGTTGCGCAGCCGCTGACTGTCCATGAATGGGGCGTCAACGAGTTCGACTGGTCAGGCCGTTTGGGCGACCCGCTGGAAGGGCTGCCGGCTTTCATTTATACGGATAAATCTCCGGGCAAATCCCTGCCCGCTCCGGCCCAGAAGGTCAAAGCCTTGCCGCCGGATTCCGGTTGCCGGGCAAAACCAATTCTCTACTTCTATCCGTCGGGGGGGAGAGATAACGTGCCTGTGGGCGTGGAAGTTCGTTTCGCCTTCGGCTATGTCAACGCGTGGTGGCCGCAGGTAAACGTGTATCGTACGCCGAAGCAGGTCGCCGCCGCGAAACCGGTCGACTGGGTTACGTGGCGAAAAAAACATAGCCAGCTGCCTTTCGCGAGGGGCAAAACGCTTGAAATTCCCGACGACAAACGCTTCGAGCTTGTATGGTACGATCTGAAACTCACGAAGAAGCTCCCCAAAGGCCTGTCGCTGCCGGGGACGAAGCTGCCCAAAGATCACTGGGTGAAACTCGCCCGGCAACCCGACAGCCGCTACGTCTCCAACGGCAAACAGGTCGAGAAATATCTCTTCTACGAGGGAGCGACGCGCGAAGTGCCGGCGGTAACGATTTTGCCGCCGAACCAACTGGATAAACGTTACCATATCGTCAACACCGGCGAATTTCCCATCTACGACGTGCTGGTAATCTATCGTGATAAGGACAGGCAGTGGACGAAGTACATGGCTGTGCTGCCGCCGGTGCCCGCCGCGAAGAAGCGGATTCCCGGATGGGGCCACGACGTGCGGCAGATTACCTCGCTGCCGATTCCGGACTTCGCCAAGCTCCCCGCCGACAAGGTGATGGGCGATGAGGAATTCCGACGGCGTACGAGCGGGCGGCTGGTCGAGGCACTGACAATCGGCGGGCATTATACGGGAACGTTGTATGGCGGCCCATATCTGCGAGACCCCGCCGCACCACAGCCGCCGACGAAAATGCACCATCTTTTCAAGGCCGAAGCCGAGGCGCTGGAGAAAATCTGGCGGAAGGATTTCTTCCAGTCCGGCGGGCTGACGATTGTGTACCGCGAGTCGCCGGCGTATCTCGACAAGGCTATGCCGCTGAACATTTACACGGATATGCACCATTACATAAAGCTGTCGCGCTGCGGGCTGGTTCTCAATCGCAATATCCAATTGTCAGCCGTCGGGACAGTTAATTCAAAGGTCGGCGCATTTTCCAGGGAAAAGGATCCGAAGAAAGCCGCCGCGATTATCGACAGCCTGCGCACCCACCGCCTGATGGCTTTGGGCTTCGCAAGATACATGGTGAAGCAGCACGGCATCACAAAACAGCAATTCAACCAACTGAGAGAAAAACTCGACAAAAGCAAGTAGCCTGGCTGTGAGTATCGTGTCCGGGCAATATTGTCGAATTGGATCGCCCCCCCCTTGGAGCAGGCCTGGGGGAAAGACGGCACAGAAATTGTAATTGCTGGGTGGCATGGCGACACCGCAGGGGTCGCCATGAACGGCCCAGAAAAAATGTCGGGTGGCATGGTCAGCGGCGAAGCCGATGGCCATGAAAGATAGATACACGACGGCGGATGGTATGTTGGGTGGTTTTGAGAATAAGGATGTCGCAGAAATTGTGAATCGATCTTTCATGGCTACCCCGCAAAAAACGCGGGGTTTCCATGCCACCCGATATCGTGGGAATTTGTACATTACAAACTTCTGCAAGCAGAAGCATAACACCCGGTGGTTTTCAACCCTGTAACCAGTACTATACGTCTTTCATTGTGACGTGTTCCTGCTTGCCCAGGAATTTCGGGCTTTTGCCGAAGACTACGTCGATAACCGCCATAAATCTCGCCACGATTTCGCGGGCACGGATTTTGGTGTGTCCGCCGGTGGTTACGTCGGCGGCTGGATAGGCGGTTGCCTCGAGGGCGTTGCTGTTTGCGATAAACAGTGCCCGCCGGCAGTGGAATTCCTGGGACACGAAGATGACCTTCGAACAGCCGAAGACCTCCTTCGCGCGAACCACGGAATCCAGGGTCCTGAATCCGGCATAATCGAGTGTGATGTAGCGGGCGGGCACGCCCATGGCCACGAGGTCGTTCTTCATGTCCATCGGCTCATTGTAGTTTTTGCGGGAGTTGTCGCCGCTGACTATTATGCCGCGAACCTTCCCCGCGGCGAAAAGCTCGTAGGCTGCCTTTATCCTGGGCTTGTAAAACGAATTGTCCCATTCGCCAACATACTTGGCTGTGCCCAAAACAACCGCGACAGGCGCTTCGGGAACATCCGAGAGGTTCGTGTAGACCTGGTCGCTGGTAGCCATCGAGATATATACGTCGCTGCCCAGGATCGCCAGGGCAAACGCCAACAGGCAAAACAGCCCAGCCCGTATCCACTTTTTACGCATAAAATTCGGCAACTTCATAGTGCAGAGTTCCTCATAGATTCTTTACCAGTCTCACGGCATGGCATTATAACAAACCTGGCTATCTGATTCCGGAAATAATGGCGGTTCTACGCCTCTCACGCGGTGGTCTTCCCAGGTCACCTACGCGCAAAAAAGAAATCGGCCCGCCATAACGACGGGCCGATTTTTATTTGCAACTAACTGTCAAGCGATAGTGTAACGTCGCTTAGAAGCTCCACGTCAAGTCAGCCATGACCGTGGTGAACTGGTCGGCATTGTGATTCGTGTTATTGGGGAACAAAGCAGTGTTGTCGTCGGTATGGATATGATCCCTAACCATCAACTTGGCGCCAATGGTCAGGAAATCATCGATGTTGTACCTGCCTTCGACGATGTGCCCCTTGGCGTTCGGGCCACCGAAAGTGGTGTCCGAGAACCCGGGGACAACAGAACCATACTCTTCATAGAGGTAGGTGTAACCGGCGGACCAGTCGCCCTTCTTCTCGTTCTTGCCAACCTTGAGACCGATGCCATAGGCATTGGGATCATTCTGGAAGTGGCGATCTGCACCAGGCTGGCCCCTGAAAGCGAACTGGCCGAAGTTCTTTTTGGTGCTGTAATCATCACCACAGTTGTGCACCCAAGTCGTCCAGATCTGGAACGGAAGATTGAACATGTTCCAGTCGAACTTGGCGGTTATTTCAAGAATGGAGTAATCCGCTGCGTTGTTACCACTGGCGTTCAGCCATGCATTGTCAACACCGTTCGGGTCGATATAGTTCGCGGATGCGGCGTTGGCGCAGTCGACATGGTCGTACTGGTAGTAGGTCGTGCCGACGAAGGCCTTCATGTCCTTGTTGATCTGGTACTCGGCACCCAATTCATATGTCCAGAGGGTTATATCCCTGGTCGTACTGCCACCGTCCGAACCAACCATGGCGCCATCGACACCAACCATCCAGAAGCCAACACCGGCATACGGCTTGAAGTCGCCGAAGAACGGGGCTTCGTACTGCACGACGATACCTTCGGGATTGATATCCGGGTCCCAGGTTACCAGAGTGCGAGACTTGATCGGGTTCAGCATTTTACCGCCGATGATCGTCAGGCCCTTGGCGAACTTGGGTTGATACTTGGCATAGGCCAGGTCGATCCAGATCGGCTTCTTGGAGAACGAATCGGTGAAAGTCTGAGTCGTCGACGAGGGGTTAGCACCATTGGGGTCCAAAGCGCCATCACCACTAGCGAGGCGGAAGCCGACTTCCATCTGCTTGTCCCACCAGGTTTTGGTGAAGCCGAATCGCAGACGGAACCGCATGCGATTTTGGTCTTTTGGCTGGCGGACGTTGAGGTTAGGATCGCCCCAAACGCCGTTACGGCCATTGCGATGGTCATGCCGGTATTGCAGGCGGAAGTCACCGTAGAAGGTGAGGTTTTCCATCCACTTGGGCATAGCCGGCTGCATCTTGGCGTCGTCCAAGATTTCCTTCATCATCTTGGCCATTTCCTCTTTGTGGATTGTCCCTGCTTTTTCCTGCTCCATTTTTTCGATCCGCGATTGAAGGCTCTTGATCATATCCTTCATGTCCGCGGTGTCATCGGCTGTCGCTACGGACACCGATGCCAACATTGCGACTATGGCAATGCATCCCAATACCAGTCCTTTTGTTCGCATGTTTGCTCCTTTCAAAAGGTTCTCAACATTACAACAGAAATTCTTTGCTCCGACACCCTGTCGGAGACACCCGTTAACATTTTCCGAAATGAGACTATAATCCGACCCGGATGTAAAGCCCATAATTCGGATTTTTTTAAGTTTTTTTTAAGTTTTCTTTTACCTTGGTTTTTCCGCCTTGAAAACGCGGTAAAAACCGGCCTATTCCAGCCCGGGCGAAACGCCGGGAGGGTACAAATTCACTTGATTCTTTAATCGGCCGGTAAGGCGTCCGGGCCTTAATGAACTTTTAACAATTTTCCCGCAGTCAGGCCTTTTCGGCTACTTCGCGTTGCGCCTGCGGGCCGGTGGTTTCGCTGGCGGGTACGCGTGCGTCCAACGGCGTACCGTGGTCGCGATGGTCCAGATACTCGCCCGCCCCGCCGGCAACCCTGCCGAGCGAGAACCCCAGGAAAGCCAGATCCGTCGCACGCGCGAAAGTCATTCGCCGGTCGCGGAGCTTTGGCCAGCATATGCCCAGCCACACACACGCGATGGCGGCATCCACATTTACCGCCCAAACCTTCCGGGCGACTTCCACTTCCTTCAGCGCCATGGTCAGCTCGTGGTAGAAATCGAGGAAGATATTGTAAACGCCAGCCGACTTCATGTAGTTGTACACTGCCCGCTCCCGCGGGTCGTAGTTGACGTCATCCTTGTTGAAGACCGGATGGCCCAGGCAGGGAATCCGCTTGTATTCGATACCCATTTCCTTGGACGCCTGTTTTGTAGCCTTGAATTTGCGGGCGTGATCCATCGCCATTTTCCGCAGGTCCATGCCGTGTTTCGGATCGTACGGATCGGCCATCGCCGTCGAACGGAAAATATTGCAGAGGAACTTGACCGCCTCCCGCCCATTGCCTCCATGATCTGACCCGATAGTCGCCAGCGTAGCGATCATCGCGGTATGCGGCATGTTGCCCGCCGACGCGCTGAGCTTGGCGCCCTGGGCGGATATCGTGCCCGGGCCGT
>JAIORC010000409.1 GCA_021108335.1 Phycisphaerae bacterium | reverse complement strand
CTTTGAGGCCGTTACGCTGGATATAATCCTCGATTATCTCAACCACCTGATAACAGCGTGGCCGCGATGAATCATCGTCAAGTCTTCCTTTAACCGCTTGATATTCCATACGTCGAAACTTCCTTGCATAAAAGAAGAAAAGTGTACGCTTCTATACGTACAATACCAGGAAATGGAAAAAATACAAGAAAAAATGAAAAAAGAAATAACAGGAGCCTCTAAAAATTGATTTCGTTGCGAAAACGAGCGAAATATCTGCGGCTGTGCCTGCCGAAAACTCCATCTGCGATGAAAAACCGGGAAATCAATCTTTGCGAAGTGGCGTGTCAGTTACCGGGTACATTTTTGACCAGCCGTACGTCGGCGAGATTCACGTGATCGGCTACATCGAGCGAGTCGCTGCCGAAACCCACGCGGATAACGAGCGTCTTGACGCCCTTAACGTTAAGCCGCAGCAGTTTGGGGGCCTGTTTGCCGGTCATGGCGGCTGGTTTGAGCAATTCCTTGCCGTCGGCGAGAATGGTCAGGGTCGCGTTGCCGCCGGGGCGAACCGCATCGTCAATGCCGGCTGTGGCCACAAACGTCGCAAACTTTCCGCCGAGGTCGTAAGTCAACTCGCAAAAACTGTGCAGCCCCAAGCCTGTGCGATACGTCTTGCCGCCGAGTTTCAAAGGCCCGCCGCCGGCTGAGCGATTCCGCCGGAAAGGAAATTTCGTATTGAAAAATCCGTGCTCGGTTACTTTGGTCGGCTTCAGGTCGGCAAGATTCACCAGCCGCGTCGAACTGAACCGCACGGCGGCAATGCTTTTTCGCGGGATGCCGAGCTTGCCGAGGGCGGGGCTTTCGACGGCCGCTGCGCGCGTACCCATCTTCACCGACGTAAAATGAAGCGTCATGCCGTTGCGGCAGACCACCTCGCCGATAATCGCCGCCTTCGGCCTGGCCAGTTCGCTCAGCCATATCGCCCGGACGGAATCGCGGGAAATCTTGCGGTCGGAATCACGATAGTGAAAGGAGATTTTCTTCTCCCCGATGTCTTTGAGTACGCCCTTCGCCGACCGCCAATCGCCTTTTTTTCCGACCATAATCAGCAAATCCTGGCTGCCGCGGCTGTACTTTTTCTCGACGCAATCGTCAAGTACCGACTGCGGCGTCTGGTCGGCTGCCGGCAGCAGGAGAACCTTAACCGCGTTCATGTCCATCGTCATATCCCCATCCCCCACCCCGGGGCAGGTGAATTGAAATTTGCCAGCCGCCAGCCGCAGGTTCTCCACCAGTATCCAGTCGCCGACGTTCGTCCCCACGACAACCTGCCCTTTCCTCGCCAGCAGGTTCTCCGCCGTACCCAGCGACACCTCTGAGATGTCCCGCAACGCGATGGCCCTGGCGGCGGACGACCCGGCGGCGGTGATCCGCACGCCCTTGGCATCCAGGCCGGTGACAGTACCCTCCACCGTCCGCGCATCAAGAGTAACAACCGCCTCGCCAATCAACATCGACGCCGCGAAAATCATCACTCCGCAAGCCGCTATGAATCTAATGCCGCTCATTTAATCTTCACCCTCCGCCAGCTTCCGGTGATATTCCCGTACCTGGTCGCCGCGTTTCTCAGCCAGCCGCTGCCGCATTATGTTCTCGATTTTCTCCCGCTGCCGCGGCGGCATGTCCGACCACTTACTGGAATCCTCGCCTTTGTGTACTTTGGCAAGTTTGCTCGGCTTGGATACTTTACCCGGCACGAGGAAAGAATCCTTCGCTCCGGTGGTCGGGTCTTTTCCCTGTGGCGGGCCGGGCTTCTTGCCGACCTTTTTCCCCTGTCCGGGTTTCTTCTGTCCGGGCTTTTTCTGGGCTTCTTGCCGTTGCTGCCGTTGCCGCTGCTGTTGCTGCTGCTTCTTTTTATTCCGCTGTTTTTCCTCGGCGGTCTTAATAAGGTCTTCCAGCAGGGCTACCACCTCCTGCTGCTTCTGCCGCGTGCCCTTGCCGACGTCGCTGTCGTCCAGGCGTTTCTTGATGCCCTTCATCATGCCGGAAACCGCACCCAGCGGATTGGAGTAAATTTTCTGAAACTTCTCCACCTTATCGAGCATATCCACCGCCGCCTGCTTTGGCATGGTCAGACTGTAATTCTGCAGGCAATAAACGTACATCTCCATGGCGTACATATTTCGCCCCATCGACTCGTAAACCTCGCCCGCCGCCATCGCCGCCGCCGAACCGAAACTGATCCGCTCGGGCATGTTCACGAGAATATTCGTGTAAGCGTCCACCGCCTTCCAGGGCTTGTTGCTCTTTCGCAGTGCCTCGGCATAGATATAATGCATCGCGGCGCTGAGATAAGTCGCCTCTTCCGGGTTCAACTTCTTCGCGAGTTCCTCTGCCGCGGCGGCAAATTTACCAGCCCGGAATTTCCCATAAGGCCCGGCAAAACGAATGTCTACTATCGCCATGGCCTGGCAAATGCGATCAAGGTTGTCCTGCTGCGTGTTAGCAGGTTTGTCGGTAAGCCGCTTGAGGGCCTTTTTGGTGGCGGCTTCGTCTTCTTCGTACAGGAAGTTGTTTTCGATTTCGCTGCGAACCTGCTTCCGCTCAACCTCGAGCCGACGCTTGGCAGCTATCTCGACAAGCTGCTTCAACTCCTCGACGGATATGTCGCCGAATATCTGTTCCAGGTCGGCATTATCTCCACCCGCAGCCTTCTCTTCCGTAGCGGCAGCTCCCCCGCCGCCGGCATCCTGGGCCGCCGCCGGTAAAACCGGCAACGCCGCCGCGAGAAGCAGAATCCAAATCAGAATCGTTTTATTCATCGTGTCATCCCTTCGGGAACGTCCCACAATATGATATCGTGTAACCGCTGGCGTTATTGCCCCTTCTTCATCTTCTCAGCTATTTTTTTGGTCAGTCCAAGCACTTTGGCCTGTCGCTCGGAGAGTTTTTTATGCTCCGTTTTCGCCTGGTCGCCGGTGATTTTCTTGCTCGCTATCATCTTGTCCAGCCGCTTTGTCGCGGTGTTGACGCGAATCTGCTGGAGGCGAAGCATTCGCAGCTCCGCCAGCGGTGGAATCAACGGTTTCTTCTTTTTGCCTCCCCCACCGCCACCTCCGCCGCCTCCGCCTTTCTTTCGACCGGGGCCTTTGGAAAGCTCTTTGCGGACGGCACCGACCAACTCCTCCAGCGCCCGCTCGATTTCTTCCTGGGTGGCCTGGGTCAGCGGTCCGGGGTCTTTGTCAGCCAGCCGCTTCTGCACGTCGGCGAGATCGTTTTTCACGTCGGCGAGCACTTCGGGGAAAACCACCGTCGTGCCCTCTTTCACCAGCAATTTGCGAATCGCAGCGATTTCCTCCGCCAGTTCTCCCTCGATCCGGGCCATTTCCGAAAGTGCCTGCTGGGCTTGGCGGTCGTATTCCGCCGGCGCTCTGCCGCGATTCTTGTACGTCCTGGCGGTTCGGGCGGTAGTAACCTTCTGCTGCTCCAGCACCTTCTGGAGGCGATCCTCCAACCGGGCCAGCTTCTCCGCCTTGCTGCGACGTTCTAGCTTGGCGATTTCCTCGTCTAACTGCTGGCGAGCCTTTTTCATCTCCTCCAGGGTCTTCTTTTGTTCCTTGTTGGCTTTGCAGGCATCGGGCTTATCCATCTTCTCGGCGGCGGAACTCGCGGAGCAGCCAGCCTTGGAAACCGACTGCTGGCCGGCCATTTTCTTACCGTCCATGCCCTTTTTCATCTTCTCGGCAAGTTTTTTCATCGCAGCAGCGATTTCCTTCTGCTCGGCGCTGTTCATTTTCTTCTTCGCAGCCGCCATCGCCTTGCGGCGCAGATCGGCGACCTTCTTCAGCTGGTCGGTCAATTCTTCCAGCGCCTTTTTCTGGTGTTTGCCGGCGGCTTTGGGATTGGCGCTGGCGAGTTTGTTGGAGGCCTTGTTCATGTGCGAAGCAGCCTTGTTGAGATCGCCGCCGGGCTTCTTGCCGGCGCTGCCCTTGAGCGTCTTCGGGTCAATGCCGGCCTTGGCCGCCACCGCCTTGACAGCCTCGGCTAATTGGGCGGTCTTACCGGCGAGCTTGCTTTGCTTCGCTGCGGCTTTGCCCGAAGGCGTCTTCTGCCCAAGCTTTTCCATCGCCTGGGAGATCATCTTCTCGGCGGCTTTGAGGTCCGCTTCGGCCTGCTGCTGGGGTCGGGTTGCCCCGGCCTTGGAACTCTTGGCCAGCGAGCCGGAAGCCCGCTTCATTTCTCCGGCAGCGGATTTTACCAACTCGCCGACTTTCTTCAGTGCCTTGCCGTCAACATTCGCCGCCGAAAGCGATTTCGCCAGAGCTTTGTCGGCGGAAGTTTTTTCGACCTGCTTTTTCAGTTCGCCCGCCTTGGCAGCCAGTTTTTTCTGGGCCTCTGACAACACGGGCAGTCGGCCCAGCGGCGCGTTCTTCGTGGACTCATTAATCGCCTGCTGCTTCTGGAGCTGGTCGCGGATGGCCTGGCGAAGGCCCGCGAGTTTGCGAAGGCTTGCGTTGGGGTTGGCAATCTTACCGGTCTGGCTCATCAGTTGCTTCTGCTTTTTGACGATGCCTTCCAGTTCCTTGAGAATCCTTTTCGTCTCCGCGTCGATCTGCTCTGCATGGGCAGCCGGGCGGGTCTTTTTTTCTTCGGCTTTCTGCTGCTCGATGTTCTTATCGAGCCGTTTTCGAACCTCCTGCAACTCGATGATTTTCGCGTCGGTATCCGATTTTTCCTGCACGCCGCCTTCGAGAATGCGAAGCATCTGCGTGAGTTTGACGATGACTTCGCCCTGCTCCTTCTGGGCAGCCTCGGCTAGCCCTTTCTTCAGGGATCGGATCACGACCGCCATTTTTTCGTCCACGTCTTCCCGCTGAGCGAGTTCGATGGTGCGGCGGAGAATTTTCGCCACTTCCGGCTCGGTTTTTTCCATCAGACCAGCCACTTCCGACATTGCCATCAGAAGTTCGTTGAGCTTTTTCTTCATGAACTCCGCGGTAAGCACAAGCTCCTGGCCCTTGGCTTTCTTAACCTCGGTGGTGTCGGCTGAATCATCCGCCGGCTGGGCGAAAACCGCCGGCGGAACCATCACCAGCGCTGCCAGCCCCAAAAGAATCCATCGTCGGGATAATGTTTTCATGATACCACCTTCCATAATTAAATCCGTTTGACACAGCCTGTCAGTCTTCGTCCTTTTCTTTTTCTTCTTCAAAAATTTCCACCGTAGTCTGTTCCACCTGTTTTCGCAGGATGGCGTCCATTTCGATCGCCATTTTCAGCAGGCCTTCCAGGCGGCGGGCCAGTTCCAACCGATTTTCCAACTTCCGCATGTGCTTTATAATTTCTTCCATCTTCCGGTAAATATCCGCCTGGTCTTTGGCTATCTGCTTCGTCCTGGCTGCGAGTTCGCCGGCATCGGTCAACTTGCGGGCCTTGTCGAAATCCACAACCACCTGCCGCATATCCCCAACCAGGCTCCGCAGCGGGATGACAATATCCGAACGGATGGCCTGGTATTCCTCGGCCTTGCCCAGGCGGTTAAGCTCCATCTCCAACGCTACGGCATTGAGGGTATCGGCGGCTTTGGTCGATTCGCTGATTACCTGCCGCTGCTTGTTCGCGGCGTCGGCAAGTTTGCCGGAGGCGTCCGCGCCTATAGCCCCGGCAGCGGCCTGCCTGGCGACTGCCTCGCAACGGCCTCGCGAAAACTCCTGCTGGCCCATCGCCTGGAAAAACTCCATGCGAACTTCCTTCTGCCTACCCACCAGCAGCGCGAACAACTGCTCCCGGGAAATCACGTTGAAAGTAAGCTCGGCGCTTTGCGTAACGTTAGGCCCGGCGAATTCCTTTGGCAGCAAGTCGCTGGCGGCAGCGATAATCCTCAGACGCGTGCCGACGGGCAGCTTCAGCGGCTCGATATCCAGAATTCGTTCGCCACGCAATTTTCTTTTGATTTCCGAGGAGATAATCGGCCCAGCGACCTTGATTGGTTTTTCTGGCTTCGGCGGCAATTCGGCTTTGCCCGTTTCGCCGGTATCGGTCTCGTCTTTGGGCAATTCCTTGCGATAGGTAATCTGGATGCTCCGTACGCCGCAATCGTCGCCGGCCTGGGCAATTAGTGGAATCATTGCGGTTGGGCAAATCACCTGACGAACGCCCCGGCTGCGCAGTTTTACGGTTGGCATAAGATCAGGGCGAATCTGCACCACATACTGCTCGCCGCGGCGGTTGACGTATCCGGCGGTATCTTCCAGCAGGAACTTCAGCGTAGCCGTGCGGGCTTCGTTTTTGCCGGTAATGGTAAACATCCCGCGGAACTGGCGGCGAGCGGTTTTATCCTTGCCGACAGCCTCCAGCTTAACCTGCCCGACGGGTAATCCATCCAGGAGAATCTGCGCCCCCCGGAGGTCTTTATTCGCCTGGGCCGTTACTCGCACCGTCGCCCCAAGCGGAACCGGCAGCACGCCGCGCCCGCCGTCCAGCACATCCATCCGATCCCGGTCGCTGCGGTGCATGTACGCGGGATATTCCACGGCAAATCGAAGCTTCGACAAAGCCGGAGGATCAACCAGACGCAACTGGTGAGGCTGCCGGCCGTCGCGACTGTCGTCCCCACCGGTGATGTAAAATGTCAACTCCTCGGAAATGGCGGGAATCTTCCTGACAAACACATTTTGCTTTCGATTTTGTTTTCGCTTTCCGCCGTCGCGGCTCGACGGAATATCCAGCCTCTTTCGCAGTTTCGCAGCCGTGATTTCGTCCACGGGAAAAATCTTGTCCTCGGTGTCCCCTACCGACGGATACCACGCGTGCAGCGTTACAGAATCCGGATCGACACTCCCCGTCGCAGTTATGACCACTTCCAGGTCATCGCCGCGAAGCAGTTCGACTTCTTTGCAAACCGTCAGGATTTTCCCTGCCTTGTCCACTTTCAGCAGCGGCTGGAGCCGGCCGTCTTTGTCGATGTAATGGACGCTGAGATACGTATTCTGCGGCCAGTCCACGTCGGCGAGGAGAATGCTCCGCTGGAACCACAACTTCATCACGTCGGCCCGCAAAACACCGAACCCGCCCAGCATCAGCACGATTATCCCGGCGATGGCCCAGAGTTTACCCAGACGTTTCGTATCGACGATTTTTGAGAATTTCAGGTCGGCGGCGATGGTATTGGCCTCGTCGGCCATCCGTTGGATCATATCGCCGCTGACCCCTGCCGCCACGGCATGGCCTTGCCCGGCAAACTGCAGCGCGCTGATAAGGCGATCGCCAAGCCGGCTGTAGTGGCGTTCGACCAGCAGCGCGAGATTTTCTCTGTCCATGGGCACCAGCAGCGGGGCAAGCAGACCGCGATAAACAACCACCAACACCCCCACGCCGCACAGGCCTAAAATCAACGCACGCTGCGCGCGATCCAGCCGCAACACGTAATCGAATACCAGCGTTACCATCACCAGGCAAACCAGCGACACCATCAGCCAAGCCAGGCCCTCCGCCACAAGCCGCCCACGCAGCATCATGCCCAAAGACCGCAATTTGCCAAGAATGCCCGATTGTAAAAGTTGTTTCTCTGCCATTAAAAGTACCGTTTATTTCACTAACTGTTTATCTCACTAATAATCTATCCATAAAAGAATATCGGGTGCCATGCTTCTGCTTGCAGAAGCATGCTTTCCCGCCACAGGCCTGCCCCAAGGGGGTTACAAACCTGTGCCACCCGATATTTTTTTTTCTGGGTCAATCATGGCGACCCCTGCGGTGTCGCCATGCCACCCATCAGCAGGTTATGTCATATTGTTCCGTTTACGCACGATCCACTCGACCGTCAGCAGGATCACGATAAGCAGCCACGCCAGCGGAGTATCCCAGAGGGGATGGAGAAACTTTTCCTTGCGGTGGAGCGGCTCGGACGGGATCAACTCGGCTAACTGGTCGATCTGGTCGGCCCGCAGGAAGTAGTCTTTCCTGGAGGCGAATGTTTGCATTGTCCGCGAATCGGCTTCAGTGCGACAGGCTTCGGCCCGCGGCAGTTCGATGACTATCTGTCGGGCGGCAACTCGATCGCGATTGGCGATTTTCTCGTCGCAGGTCAGGATATACGTGCCCGTCGCCGCGGCGATGATGGTAGCCTTGTAGCGGCCGGGCTTGCCTTTTATCGCCTTGAGCGTATGCTCACGCACCTGTCCGGTCTTGGCATCGATCATCTTGAGCGGGAAAATCGGGTCGGTAAGCGGCTTGAACTCGCTGTCGAACGCCTCCACCTCCACCGTAATTTTATCGCCCGCGCCGAAGCGGTCGCCACCGGTGGCAATGACCACCTGCCGGGCGTTAAGCGGAGCGAGATAGCGGACGACATTGCCCCAGAACCGCCGATGATAGAACCCGCTCTCGATGAATCGCCATCGCCATGTTTCGTCGAAGCCCATATACAGCACCCTGCCGCTGCCGACGGTATGGACGGCAATCAGCGGTTCGGGCTGGCTGCGGCCTCGCGTTTTGCGGTCGGGGCTGGAATGCTCCGCCAGGACGCGTGCGGCGGGTTTTTTCCAAGCCACCGCGTGAGACCAGTAAATCCCCGGCAATGCGTCCCAGAGATTCCGGTTGGCCTGGCCTTGCCCCTCAAGCCTGGTGATGGGGTGGTCCACGCCGTAACCGGTCAGGCGTATCGGCCAGGCTTTGGGGCGGGTTTCGTGAATAATCCGGGACACGTCAATTGGGTTTTCGGTAAGCGTTACCGGCAGCAGGTCGGCAAGGGGTTTGGCCGCCGGGTCTTTGAGAATTTCGGCGGTGTTCTTGTTCGAGGTGATATAGCACAGCCCGCCGCGATGAATCGTAACGTAATCGTAAAGATTCTTGATGAACGTCTTGTCGAAGCCGCCGCTTTTCGGCGTGGGATCGTAGAGAATCACGACGTCATAGCCGGGCGGAATCGTCTCGACGGGCGGCTTGGTTTTCTTGCCGGGCTTTTTCTCTTTGCCGTCTTTGCCGGCGTCGGCTTTTTTATCCTTCTTCAACGCCGACGGCGCGGCGGCGGGTGTTTTTGTTTCGCCCGTGTCGATCATTTCCTTGAGGGTACGGGGCAGACGGGTGAGCTTCATGCCCGTCGAGGAAGACTGGTTAACTTCCTCGTCAGCGTTCTGCTGCCAAATACTCAGACGGTACAAATCCGGCTGCCGCAGGAAGTAATTGCGGATGTAGCGGAACTCCCAGCCGGCGTCGCCGCTGATAAGCAATATGCGAATTTTGTTGTCCGAAACTTTGACAAACGCGTCGGCGAAATTGTCCTCGCCAGTCAGTTCATCGGCGCGTTTTTTAACCAGTGCGCGATACACGTATTCGCCGAGTTGCCCGGCTGGCGGCTTGAACTCGATTTTAACCGACTGGCTGCCGCGAGACTGCCCCGCAACCGAAGCCGCCCCGGGCTTGTCGGCAAGGAGCTTAACCACTTTATGGGCCAGCGGCTTGGTGGATTGCAGGTTCTTCGGCCAACTCTCGCCGGCTTTGCGACGGTAAATGCAGACGTCCGCGGAATCGCCCTTGAGGTTGCGATTGGCCAACACGACCTCGGCGGTGGTATTCGAGTTCGCACGCACCTGGCGCGGCATTCGCAGGGCGGCAATGGTGAGATTCTTCGGCGGCGTGGGGTCGCCGTACATCACGGCGTATCGCGGGACAGGCCCGGCATATTCCATAGCCGCAGCCAGCCGCTCGGCAGCGTCTTCGTTGGTGGGCTGGCCGTCGCTGATCAACACCACCGCGCCAATCCGCCTGCCCTGGAACCGCTCCAGAGTGCCGCGAAGAGCTGCGGAATGATTCGTCGCATAACCAGCCGCCGTGAGCCGATCCAGCAAAGACGATACCGCCGATGGATCCGGCTGTTTTTTCGCAGTCACCGCGGGCGCCGCGGGCGATTTGTCGGCGGATTCCGCAGGGGCCTTGACCTTGCCCGAACCAAGCGGCATGGCCCCGAGCAGGTTCGTGTAAGACTCCCTGCCGGGCCGATCAGTCGAAAACTTCAGAATCTCAATCGGGTGATGCTCGTTGAGCCGGCCCAGCACGCTGTCTTTGCCGCCCAACTGCCGAACGAGAATTTCCGAGCGGGTCATGTCAGCCAGCTCCGCCTCGGTTACGGCAAGCTTCTTGGCCAGCCGCTTGCGAACATCGTCGGATTTACCGTGATTGTAATTGTCCCTGTAAGACATCGACATGCTGTCGTCGATGAGCAGCAGCACCGAGCTGTACAGCGTTTCGGTCGCGGTGATGATAATAGCCGGCTGAAAGAGAATCGTAACCACCAGCAGGATAACCAGGATGCGAATCCCCGCCAGAATGCCCTTCGTCCGCCGCGGGGTCTGGCCTTCCCGGCGGTAGCAATGCACCGTCAGGGCGATCATCGCCGCCATCACCACGAACAAGCCGAGCTTGATGTAGTTATCGAAATCGGAAACGAATCCGACGGTCCAATCCCCGCCGGCCAATTCGCCGGGCTTGAGGTTCAGCAGCCATTCCAATATACGACTCATATCTTCTCTATCCCTGACAGGTTATTTTTCATTACTTCTCATCATGTCTCACCATCACAATCCCGCGGCATGGGGCATACAGGCGGTAACATCGCTAGCCGAGCGTCCCTTGTCTTGTTCCAAAAATTGATATTTCATATCTTTTGAAAACAAATCACTGGGAATATCAACCAGCCTTTGTTTTGTAACTTTTATAGCTTGCTCCGATTCGTCAATTCCTATCCAATTTCGTCCAAGCTCATGAGCAGCCTGTAACGTAGTGCCTGAACCACAAAAACAATCCAATACCAAATCTCCAGGATCCGATGACGCCATAATTATCATCTTGATCATGTCCAGATTTTTTTCGGTAGGATATAATGGATACTGAACATCTTTATATTCCCAGATATCCTGTTTCTTCTTGCCATCACTTTCGTCGGCATATATCTTTTTTCTGGGCACACCGTTTGACGACCATTCAATCAAACCAGCTTTGTCTAATTGTTCCAGCACTTCGGGCTTACTTCGCCAATGTCTGCCTTTGGGAGGTTTCATGCCCCTCCACTCCTGCCCTGTCGCGCCATTTTTAGTTTCGCCGGGTGCATGCAACGGTATCGTCGTGTATTTCCTGCCGTCGTCGTCAATTTTTTTGAAAAGACGATCCATGTCATCTTCCGCAAATTCTTCTTTGGGTTCATTCCACGTATTGTTTTTACTTTTGGAATAAAACAATATTAAATCTTTAACATTACCATAGGCTTTTCGTTTGAAGTTCTTTGGGTTGCATTTGATTCTGGTAATATCGTTCCTGAAACACTCTGCGCCAAAAATCTCGTCCATTATCAGCTTTACATAGTGCCCGATCTTATAGTCAATATGTAAATATATGGACGCCTTGTCGGACATCAATTCCCTGATAAAAACCAGCCGTTCTCTAAGAAATTCCAGAAAAGCCGCCCCAGTCAAATTATCGCTATAGGCAACATCATCCTGATAACTACTACTGATTGTGCTTACCCTGTCTTCACCAATCGTGAAATTCGTTTTTGTCGCAAACGGCGGGTCTATATAAACCAGATCGATTTTTGATTTCAGCTCATATTTTTCCAACAAAGTCTTCAAAACAACCAGGTTCTCTCCCTGAACCAACTTGTTTGAAGCCCCCTGCCACTCACCAGCCAAATCGCAAGATGCCGTATGGTTTAATATATCTTCTTCTGTTTTTTTATTTGCGTAGTGAAGTTGCATTTTGGCACCATTTATAATTGATACAGCTCATCCAGATAATTTCTCTGGTTGGCAAAATCAATACTTAGTTGTGTCCAATGGTTCATTACATATATCCTGATTTTTGCAGTCTAATAACCTGTTTACCACTCATCATCACAACCCGGCGGCGGCGGCTCACCAGTGGCCGAATTTCCGGGCCAGGTACGTTTCCGTCGCCAGCAGCACCAGCAGTGCGGCGACGAGCCATATCCAGTAATCTTTTTTCTCCGCGATATCTTCCTCGTCCTCACCGGAGGTGTCGCCGCGGGAGATGTAAACGTAATCACCGTTGCCCAGGGCGGCGGTCAGTTCGTCCCGGCCTCCGGGGGTAAGGTCGCCTTCGGTGGGGTCGGGGTTTCTGGCGAACAGCACTTCGCTGACGGTTTGATCCGGCCGCGTGAACGTCATGCGGTACACGCCCGTCGAGCGGGCTTTTTCGTATGCGACGCGTGGCCT
>JAIORC010000129.1 GCA_021108335.1 Phycisphaerae bacterium | reverse complement strand
TTGTGTTTTGGAGGAGCTCACGGATGGGCGATCACATGAAAAAAGTACAGCCGGGAGAATCGTTAAAATTTCCCGCCGCTACGTTTAACACGTTTATCGACGCTGCCAGGGATTTTCAGAACCGCCAGCAGGGAACCGCCCAACAGCCGCGGCAGAGCGTTCGCTCTTGCGGTATCGTTCTGGTTAAGAACAATTCCGGGGCCGATGTTGGGCAGTTTGGGATTCTGGGGATTATGTGTCCGGTCTTTGGGCCGTACTACCTCGACGAGTTCAAACGTAACATCGTGCTGGACGGCCAATTGCCGAATTCGGCGTATCACAGGGGGAAGTTCGTCGTTCTCCTGGAGCCGCTGGCGTCCGGCAAAATTGGCCGGGCGATGGTCTCCGGCGTTACGCAGGTGAAGATCAACATTATCGACGATACCCACGAGTTCGCCGACATCGACGCCGGGGACACCACCAGGCTCGCCAGCGGCACGCGGGGCAGCGCCCAGATTCTCTGGGTCGAAGACTACGAGGGCGAAAAGTGGGCGATTGTCCGCCTGGCCAACCCGACCGACGAAAGTTGCTTCGACGAGCCGTCCACGCCATCGGTCATCGCGTGGGATCAGGTCAATGGCTCGCACTGGGTATCGCTTGACGCCGACGGCAAGCTCGCGCAGCGTCAAGGCTCGGTAATTGTCGGCGATTACGTAAGGATGAAACCATAATGGCGACACCACCTTGGCCGACCTTCCCTGTTCCCGCCAGCACGGATTTTTCGGACTGGGACTTCATTCTCCCGTTTTTCAAAGCTGTCTGGGAGCGGCATTACGCCGTAGGGGGAGCAACAGGCGACATTCCAAAAACCGCGTATCCCCAGCCGGACGAAATAATCGACGGCTGCGGAATCTACGCTTACGATGCGGAATTAGCCGGCGGCAATCGCTGGGCAACGATGGACGTACCCGCCGCCGTCCAACTTGACGGCGAGGGCACTGCGCCGCCGGCCAGCCCGGCGACTAACGACAAGTGGGCGGTATTGGCCGGCGCTACCGGCGATTGGGAAGGCCATGACGGCGAAATAGCAACGTGGGGGTATTCCGCTGGTGAATGGAGGTGGACATTCTCCGATCCATCACCCTGGAAAGAATATCAATTGCCCGGCGGAGCATATCGAATCGTTCGAGGCTCTCCGCTGGCGTGGACGGATGGTACAAACAAGGTCTGGGCCGGCAACAGTAATAAGATCGCAAATCGCGACGGTAGCGGAAACTGGTCTTTTGAGGCTGTCCCGGAAAACTATTATACAGTCAAGGCCGGCAGCTCGGTTTTGATCTGGGGATACGATCCCGGTCGCGATGGTTATGATTCGATCTGGTACGTCTGGGACGTCCAGGACGCGGAAATCTATTCATACCTGCAGGAGTTGCTCGAATGCGCCGGGGCCAAGGCGATAAACGACACCGATAACCCCAACGGGTTCGACGGCCAGGATTATATCGATAACGGCACGCGGGCTTGGCGATACGGCATAAATCGCTGGCGGCAATTGGCGAATATCGGCAGATGGGCAGACGAGGAAGCATATACCACGATCCGCAATTCGCCGTATGAAGCGGGAGAAAGCGATATCGGTTGCCGGCTTGTTGTCGGCAATGCTGCCACCGGCGACTGGGCTAGTCATTCCGGCGAAATCGCCATCTGGCAGGGCCAGGACGCTTCGCCGAAGTGGACGTTCGAGACGCCCGCCGAAGGCCATACAATGCAGGCCGGCGGCGGCAGCAGCGGCTCGACATATAACGTCAACACCGCATATATCAGCCATAGCGGGCAATGGGAGAGTTGGAGCGTCGGTTTTACGCGGAAATTCCCGCGTGTGATAGATTCGCTGGACGACGACGGCGAGGACGGGCAGTTGGCCCGGTTGACGGCTCCCGTAAACAGCTCTCGTTGGCCTTATACGCCAAACTACTGGGGCGCGAAGCTGGTCGGCATAGCGACATCGCCGCCCGGCGAAAAACACGTCGGCGACGATTGGGCCGTCGCCGCAAACGCCACCGGCAATTGGGAAAACCAGGACGGGAAAATAGCAACATGGGGCTGGAGCGACGGCAAATATAAATGGACTTTCGCCGATCCCGACACGGATATAAGGTATCAGGTCGCCGCCGAGTTCCGCGGCATTGGCAAACCGAAGCTATACGGTGGCCGCGAGAATCACTACTATCGAACGCAATACCTGTATTACATCTCCACCGGCGGCGCGTGGCAGCAGGTCGCCGCGACGGTCTTCCAGCACGACGGCACTGCCTGGCAGCCCTGTACCACCGTCGATGCAGAACCGGACAGCGTAACCGACTACGGCCGGGGCCAGGCCGGCGACTACATCGGCCCGTGGATTTTCAACGAACTGAAAGCCGGCTGCGATGTAATCAAATGGTCATACCACGAAACTTATAATAGTCATTATCCTGCCGAAGATCGCAGCGAAGGCTTTAACGGTATCTGGGATACTTGGGCGGGAGCAAAGGCGTCGGCAGAAGCTGATTTCAGCTGGCCGGATGATGGCGGAACAAAATACGGTGAATATTGGCGAGTTCGAATGTGCAGTATTGGATATTTGACGGAAACTCTTAACCCTCCGAGCGAAAACTACCATGCGACAATTCTTTCCGGCGAGGCTGAATACGGCATTTCCGGGTTCAAGGGCCTTTCGCGGACGATAGACTTCTACGCCGCCACGGAAAAGCCGACCGGCAGCGAAGACAACATAGGTTACGACAACAACGGTTTGAACATCCAGGAAGACAAATGGGGCAAGTTCACCACAGAACAGGCGGCAATTGACGACACCTCCACAACCATCACCCTGGGCGATAAAACCCAAATCCCCGTCTGGTGCGCAGCCCCAACGGAAAACAACAGTCAACGCCTCGGCTGGCAATTGAAAAATGCATACGTCCGCGCGGTAGCCAAATGGAATTTTGAATATTGAGCGGTTTTGACCTTTGCTCCGGCTAGCAGCCGATGTCCTATTGCAAAACGGTGCATGCCTATACGGAAAGAGCCAAATATTTGACTCACGGGCGAATAAGCTGTAAGGTGAATTGTGACAATTGAATAGCATTGCACTGACTGTTTGCGTTCCAGGTGAAACCGGCAATTTTCAAGCGGAAATGTACGCAGAATGGTGCTCCTTTGCTTTGGCATTGGGGTGCTGTTTGCGTGTGTTCCGCGAAGGCCTTGCCGGGCCTCACCTGGGCACTGCGACGGCACCCCTCTTTTTGGGACAACGTAAAGGAGCGCCTACATGGCCAGAAAGACAAATCAGGAAAAAACAAACCCTACCATACCGCAAACTGCTGAGGGGGAAATTGCGATTCTTCAGAATGTCCTCGCTCTGCATGGCGGACAATTGGAGAATTTCAATCCTGTACCACCGCCGTCGGCTGTAAAAAGCTTCATTCGCCGAGCGACGTTGCCCCAACTTCAAGGTACACTCGTCGAACTCCTAGCCGCCATGCGAGTTACGCAGGAATAACTTCATAAAGAGCGCCGGATTGTGATTGGCTTGACAATAGCTTGCTCATAGATGGCTCTTCGGTGGGTTTGATGATGGTGGAGTTTATAGTGGGATGGGTTCTGCGGAGAGTTGTCGGAGAGTCAGAAAACCCCCGGTAATCGTAATAGTCTGCGTATGTGTGAAGTATGCATGATGACTGGGAAATGCGGCTAATTCCCTCTGAAGCCTCTTGAGCAGGTGGTGTAAGCATATTTGCGATATATTCATGCCAGACAGCAGAGATAAAAATAATGGGAATTTTGCAGAAAAAAGCTTGACGGCCTACGGTGGAAGAATATAATCACTTTTCGCTTCGAGGGGTTCTATCCGAAGAACAAGCACAGTTGGCCGAGGGTGATTCTGTTCCATTAGTTCAGAGTAGCTTGTGGATGTTCGGTGGTTGCGATTACGGCAGCCGGGAATTTGCTGTCCAATGCAGTTCAAAAATGCTGAATATACTGTGTAGTTTTGCGCAGGAGATAGGCTTAATGTTCGTCGATTGGAAAAACCGAGCGGTTCGTGTTGTATTGTCAACTATGCTGATGGTCTGCTTTGCGGGCGTGGCGGCGGCTGCGCCTAAGCCGAGCAAGGATCAGGCTGCTTTGGCGAAGGGGTGGTCTGCCTTCTATAATGGTAAGTATGCCGAGGTCGGCAAGGTTCTGCCGCGGCTTTTCAAATCCAAAACCGAAGCAGTTCGCGCCGAAGCCAGGCATTTGGCTGCCCGGGTGTTCTGGGCCGGCGGCAAGAAGCGCAGCCGGGCCAAGGCGCTGAAACTCTGGAAGGTTCTCAAGAAGCAATCCACGCTGAACGTCAATCTCAAGCGGATGATTATCGCCGATGCTTTGCAGCTTCACGCCGACGGCCAAACTGTCCAGGCGATTGAGAAGCTCGAGGCGATCATGGCGGCGGGGTACAAAGCGACCAGCACTTCCGAGGCCGCCGTTTTGCTGGCTACGATTGAAAGTGATCGGGCAAAGTGTATTCGGGCATGTGATTTCGCCATAAAATTTTCCAGGCAGCTTGCCAAGGGCGGCGAGGCGTTGCCGTATGCCAGCGTCAAGCCGTTCATCAAAGCTGCCCGGCAGCTCAAGGAAAAGCAGAAGGACCTCAAGAAACGCGACGAAACCGACCCCGCCGAGCTGGCCTTCCAGGAGGCCGACAAGCTGCGCAAGGCGAGAAAGTTCAAGAAGGCGGTAAAGGCGTTTCAGGCGATCATCAAGAAGTATGGCGGGCAGAGTGAATCCGGCGTGAGCGTCTGGTGCGACCGCAGCGGTTACGCCATCGGGCTGTGCCTCAAGGACAGCGGCGACATTCGCAGTGCCGTCAAGTGGTGGCGGAAGTTTATCGACGAGCTGCCGACCGGGCCGTGGCGCGGCCAGGCGTATCTGGAAGTTATCGACGCGAATCTCGAACACGGCCTGAATATTCCCGTCGCGATAGCCCACGCGAAGCAGGCAGCCGAAGGTCTTGCCGCGGCCGAGCAGAACAAAAAAACGGCAGCCAGTTGGAAGCCGATAGCCGTCGATCTTCATCTCCGCGTCGGCCTGCTGTCCTACGTCGGTGGCGATTACGAAACAGCCGTCGCCTCGCTGACCAAGGCCCTCGAGGCCGCAAAGGCAGCCAGGAAATTCCGGAAATCCACACTGGCCGGCCTGGAAAGAATCATCGCCGCCGCCGAGGCTAAAAAGCCGATCATCCCCGCCGACGTCTCCACAGTGCAAACCGCCGGCGCTGCCAAGACTACCGCCGCCGGTGACGCTGGTGGCAAAGCCGGGAATAACACCGCAAAGTTGTCCCGCACCGCCGCGACGTTGTCGATGGCTACGATCTACAACATAACAAGCCGCCACGGCGAAGCCGAGCGTATGTTCGAGCTGGTACTGAGCGGTCAATCCGGCAAAGCCACCATCGCCCAGAGATCCTACGCCGAATACGGCCTAGCCGTCGCCGCCCAAAGCTACGGGCAACTCGCCGCCGCCCAGAAACACTACCTCACCTCGTTCGAGGCCTACAAAAAAGGCTCCTGGCACGACGATACGCTGTGTCAATTGGCTACCGCGGCGATGAAAGAGGCGAAGGTTGCCATTGCCGAGGCGGAGCGGCAACTGCGGGCAGCCCGGCGACGGCCGTTGCCGCAGGTGAAGAAGGATGAATCGGCCAAGAGGAAAGCCAAGGCCGACAAAACCAAAAAGAAAAATGCCCGGCGGGGCAGACGCGGCAAAGGCAATCGCGGGAAAAAGGGCAAGACGAAGCCCAAAAAGCCGGCTAAGCCGAAATCGCCCACGGAGCTTCTCGCCGAGCGTGAGAAGGTCAAAGCCGCCCAGTTGCCGATCTGGTCGAAGGCCCTGAAATACTGGCAGGAGCTTGCCGAACGCTACCCAGCCAGCCGGCACGTCCAGGCGGCGCGATACAATATCGGCGTGATTTACTTCGAGGTCGCCCAGGCCAAGAAGGGTGCCGAGGCCCTGGAGAAGCTCGTCGCGGATCATCCGAAGGGCGTGTACACGGGCGAGTCGCTACTGCTCCTCGGCCGCTATGCCCTGGAATACGTGGTCGATCCAGTCCTAGCCCGCAAGTACTTCACAAACCTGGACAAGTGGGCCGACGAAACACGAGAATCCGCCAAGGCGACAATCACGACAGACGCCCCCAAAGACCCCGCCGAAGTGGCCAAGAAGAAGGGGCATAAGCCACTGAAGGAAGGCGAGACAAGAAGGGTGTCTTTTGGCAGCAAGCCGAAAAAAGAACGTCAAACGTTCGACTTCCAGGTGCTGGAGAAATGCCACACTTGCGACTGGTATCTCAACGGACTGCAGTCCCAGTGCGCAAAATTCCTCGGCTTCCTGCACTTCGTAGACGGCGAGAAAGAAAAAGCCTTGGCCCAGTACGATCGATTGACAAGGTTGGATTCCGAAGTTGCCAAAGGAGGCATGCTTAATGATTTATACCGCCTGAAGTGGGGGATCGATCATGGCTATTTATATGCGTATCCGCAGGAATTGGAACTTTACGAAGGCAAACAGCGGCTTGGAGTGCTGTTGGCGGATATGTTTTTCTGTACGGAGCAGTTTGGGAAGTCGGTGGTGCTGGCCAAGCGGATGGTTGAAGGTGAGTTGGGGACGTTGAAGGGCAACGCGCGACACTATCCACGGTATCTTTATGCAACCTGTCTTTACCGTTTGTATGGCTCTGCAGCGGCATTCCCGGAATATATGAAGATTTTGAAGGGATCGGATTTCCCGGACGGCACGAACGTTTTCTATACCGTTGATCGTGCCGCCTACGCCGCCGGCAACATTGCTTCTTCCAATTGGGATGAGAGATTGAAAAAGAATGGGATGAAGATTCTTCAAAAGCTGGCGAAAGCTGACCGCAAAAATGAACATGTTTACAAAGCCAAAATCAACTACGCCGTCCAACTGATACATCATGGAAACAAAAGAGGCTTCGCCATGCTGGAAAACTTTCCCTCTGACGACAAGGGATTAAAAAAAATCGCAAATATGTATTTGAAACATTTTAAAGGTAAAAAGTAACTATTTTAAAGGAGCAAATCATGCAGAAGAACTGGAAGAATATTGTGTTTGGAGCAATTGCACTGGCTTTTGTAGCCGTATCCTTGTTGAGTTATCAGAAAGTGATAGCCGGAGATGTGGATAATGGTGAGGTCAAAGCCAAGAGTCAGGAGGTCTGGCTTAACGAGCGCATTGATTATAGAAAAGACGGTTCGATTAAGCCGGAGAGCGAAAAACATAAGCTTGGTGACGAAGAAGAGAAGTATTCGGAACATTATGAGATATTTGAGGGAAATCTTGTTACAACATCCCAACGACTAACGCCTCCCGGAAATATGGAGTTTATCCCGCTGGGCGAAGTTAATGGCAAAACAACTTATGTTGACATTTATAAGAATGTGGAGGACTTGAATCCTATCCGTATAGATGGTCGTGATAATGAGTTGGAGATTCAAGTAAAAACAATATCTCCCTGGACGAATGCTGCGAGTTATCCGTTACGGGCCGAAGGTAATCTTGGGTCTCCTGGTGATGGTTCAACACCGCACTGGTCGATAAAAACCCTGAATCTTACCAGGGTCGACATAGATGCTGATACAGATAACGATTCAACATTGTCGCATAGGGAACCGTCTAAATCAGATGCGGAAGATGCGGTTGAATATGATGTGAATGATGTTGTTCCAGGTATTATAATTGGGGTAAATGATGATCATGATGAGTGCTTGCCAGAGGTGGCAGATGGTGACTGGGATCAAGATTTGCAATATCATGAATCAGACGCACTCCGAACTGACAAAGATGTAGCGCGGACGGAGAATGATAACGCCTGCGTGGAGCCGATAAAATTAAGGGTGAAAATCGATAAACCTTTAAAGCCAGGCAAATTCAGCATTAAAAATATTCCCCCGGCAATCCGCGTATTTCATTGGGACACCAAGGAAAAGATAACCAGTGAAACGTTGTTTGATATTTCAGCCGGTTCGTCGTGGGATAAAACATTTTATTTTGAAGGTCTTGATGAGACGAGCGAGAGCGTTAATATTGAAGGGGTTTTCCGTGCGACAGGCTATAACAAGGATGTTGCTTTTGATTTGCTGCGAATAACATCTGCGAAAGTCGATATTGATGTCGATAGCAACAATAATGGCACAGAGGCTTATGATAATGCGGAAGACCTGATTGAGGCTGCTCCCACCGAGCCAGGCCTGATCGTTCCCGTCGAACCGACTCCAGACAATCCAAATATCCCCATCGCCGATCTTCGCAGAGGGAAAGTACATAAACTTAGTTCCATATGGCCTGATATAATAGAGGCCGCAAATCTGTATCCTGTTGTCAAACTGAAGAAGCTCAGCGGTGACGGTAATATTCGGGTTTATGAGCCGGATGGAACTTTAGTACTCGACACGTCTCAGACTGGGGCATGTGTAGATATTTACGGGATTGTCGACAGCGTAGACCTTTCGCTACGTTTTATGGGACTGGCGGAAGGGCCGGTTGTGCTCGCTTTGGAAGCAACGGTTAATGGAGTCAAAGTACATATTGACAAAATTAAAGTTCAAGTTGTAAAAACCATTTCATATGCGCCTTATCGCAATTATGTATCTGTGTGGGAGCCATGTCATACTTGGGAGCTCGAACCAGAAGGCTCGGATGCTGTTTGTGGTCATGTTGATGATTACGGATGGAATGTTACAACCTATTGCTATAGTGATACCACTGGCGAAGGTGCCCCGGACAGTTGCGGGACATGTACACTGGAAAATTTCAAAAAAATGACAAACGGAGGAATAGTACTAGCTAGCTCACATGGTGCCCAGGGAGACTTTACAGCAGTATATTTTGATGAGGAGATAAATGCAGAAAAATGGATGAAAAAGCTTGCTAGCACACCTCAAGGCGATGACCAAATTAATGGTGACACAATTACGACGGGGGCCGATGGTATTTGTAATACGACCAGGGCAGAAGCGTATGAGGAGCAGATTATTCCGTCGGGCCAGGGAGCACCAAACGCGGTTGCTATTACTGCAGGTGCAAATGGCGTTTTGAACTCCACTCCAGGCGGAGACGATCAGCCTGTTGGTACTTCGATTACCACAGGGGCGAACGGAGTTTGTGAAACTACCAAGGCAGGTGATGATGTTCAGGATATTCCACTTAATCAGGGACTGCCTAACCAGGTATGCATTAGAGCCACGCCGGAAGTTGGCATGAGTGTCTACGAAGCTGCAGAAGCGGACGGTATGTTTGGCGTATCAGTTACTGCTGATTGGTTCGCAGATAATTGGAGTAGTCAAACCATTTCCCGGAAGTCGGTCGTCTGGATTATGAGTTGCCATTCTTCCGATGGAGGAAACAATAGCGTTGCCTATAAGGCCGGTGGCAGGGTTCGTTTGGGATATCCTGGATGTCAAACGAGTGCTCATGATAAGCATAATGCAGATATATTTTTTCCGAGACTTATCGGCACTGCTGCTGCGGGGTGGAACAAAAATAAGCGTACTGCCGGTGAGGTTTATAGCGGGGGAGGCTATCAAGCAAATCTCGACATGCTTGGGCCTACCATGAGAAATTGGACGACTTTGCATCCCGCTCCGTTGCACACATTTCCAGGGTCAGCTCCTTCTAAACGTAAAGGGACAGGCTGTATTGTATTTGATACATATATGGATCGGATTACGTCTGCGGATAAAGTGGTCAAGAGAATATCTGGTACTCTTCCAACTACTAGTTACCGGTGGTTCGGATTCGGACAATTCGGACAAAATAATAGTAAAAAATATGGCGTAACGTTTAGCTATGACAAAACTAACGGCGGTAACGCCACAATGCGTTCTGAAGCTTTTTACTGTAAGCATTATACAGGTGGAGGAATTGGCGGCTTAGGGCGAGAGATGGCAGGCGATTTGCAACACTATGGTTCTAAAAAGGACTGGTCTTACTAAACGGCAATTGCAGTGTAAGTTTAAAGGAATTTAAACAGATATTGCGAATCTGTTGATTTCGTATTGGCTGTTTGATTTATTTGATACTTATGAAGGAGATTTGATATGTTGATGAGACCAATAAATATAGTATGTGTGCTGGCGATTATGTTTGGTTTTCCTGGAAGTATGGTGTTTGCGGATGGTAATACGGAAACAAAGAGTTCCGTTACTCAATCGGCCAAAGGTAGCCAGAAGTCTGATGCCAGCGGCAAAACAAAGAATCCAGACAAAGAAAAAAAACATATCCCTGCAAAAAAGCCTATTGACGTGGTTGGAGTAAAAAAAGGCGAGCCTATAGATAAAGGGTTCGTGTTCTACAAGGGCAGCTATCTTGATGCTCCGTATTTCGTTACTCGACGTGGCCTTGACGTGTTGATAAATGACAAAGTCGTCGTTTTTCAGTGGACGACTTGGCCTCTGCCTCGATTTGACACGAAGAATGACCCTGGTATTCCCGAAGGACTGACGGAGAAAAGCACTTTCAAAGATATTAGAGACCCTAAGAATCCGAGCAATAGTCACTGGATCCGTAAAATCAGATATCTGCATGCTAATTACCCGGAAAAAGTTGCCTACAAGAAGATGGCGGAATATTTTCGACAGTTGCCTTTTGTCAAAAGTGTCAAAGAAAAAAGCCCTGGTATGCTCCGTCTCAAGATGAAAAATGGAAAAGAAAAATTAGTTAGTGTTTGGCCAGCACGTCCAGGCTCCCCATTTTCTGGAAATTTTACAACGGAAGATCTGATAAAAAGACTCGAAGGGATGAGGCTGAGATATGAGCGACATTTGCGAAAGGGGCGTTGCTTGTTTTTGAGGGGAATAGTTCTTAACCAAAAACAAACTGCCAGAAAACTGAAACTCGTTGTGAAAATTCTTCGTTCCAATCGTTCCCCAAAAGAAAAACGTTCTCTTTTGCAAAGACTTGATGTGTTGCCCACTGGAGTTAACACTGGAGTTGACAAAGAGTTTGAACCTCTCTTGAGCGATTTTAAGAGTTCCGCCCAATTGGATAAGCGGATTGAGGCTTTGAAGAAAACTACAGGAATCGAACCGCTTAATTTTGATGAAATTCCCGAAAAGAGTACGGAGGAAAGACTGCGAGAGCAAGAAGAAATACAAAGACGATTAAACGAATCAAGGAAAGCCCGTGCTAATAAAGCAAAGCAATAAGTATTATGACCGGTTGTGGAAATTGATAACCCGATTTTGAGGCAGAGTAATTGTATAAAATGACATCGATAACCAAAACGTATTCCTCTTTTCGTGTTTCGTGTTTATCTGTTATGCTGATTTTGCTAACCCCGGTTTTTCTCTGGGCCGATGGGAAACTGGTTCGCGTGGTTGGTACAGATTCGGTTTTGCGTTGCCATGAGGAAATTATCAAGGCATATGCCAATCAAGACCCAAGCAAAAGTGAGATTACATATAAGGGCGGCGGCACTTATTTGGGGATCAAGCTTTTCTGCGAGGGCAAAGCAGATGTGGTTGCTGTTGGGGTTCGATTAACGGAGAAACATACGAAGTTGTTAACCAAATCTTTTCCCGATCCCAACAAACAGCCGCGGGAAATGATCTTTTCACAAACAGCACTGGTGTTTATTGTGCATCGAAGCAATCGGATATCCCGCATAACACAGGAACAATTAAAGGACATATTTCTTGGCAAGATAACAAAGTGGTCGGCGATTGGCACGGGGGTGGGCAAGATTAATCTGTATGGCACCGCAAGGACCAGAAGTAGCACAAGTATTCTGAAGAAGAATGTTTTGAAAATCCGTCGTTGGCCGGCTGAAGGAGTAACTTTCTGTGGAAAAGCAAAGGATGTAATTGGCAAAGTGTCCAAGGATCGTTACGGGATCGGCTATATTCTTGCTCCAAACGCTACTGTTTTGAAAAAAGTTAAAGCCCTGGCCATTGCGAAGGATGATAATGGCAAGGCAATTGCTCCTGAACGAGAAAATCTGCTTTTGGAAACATATCCACTAGTCTTAAAGATTAAGCTCCTGGTGCATCCGAATGCTTCTCAAGCTGCGTTGAAATTTTGCAAGTATGCCTGTAGTGAAAAGGTAGCAGGAATTGTGCGGGAATACGGTTTTTTTCCTGTTTCTGAACGCGAGCAGTTATTCATGCAAAAACGCCTTCGGGAGATGAAGGCTGGCAAGGGGCCGAAGGTTCGAGCTGTTGGGGCTAAGGGGTGTGGGGAGTTGCTGGATGGCTTGGCGGTGGATTATGTTATGGCTACGGCTGTGATTCAGATGAA
>JAIORC010000130.1 GCA_021108335.1 Phycisphaerae bacterium | reverse complement strand
ACCGTATAAGCCTCAGCCATACGCGGTTATGGATATAAGCAAACTTCTGTTCAAACTCCGACCTCGCGTTTTGCACCGCCTGGGGGCTGCTGCGTTCGACCCCGCCAGCGGACGGCTATATGTCATCGAACTTCGAGGCGATGAAGATAAGTCTCTTATCCACGTCTGGAAAATCAAGGATGCTGCAAAATAGCGCGTAGACTGGACAATATCCCTTTCGGCGGGTGCCATGCTTCTGCTTGCAGAAGCATGTTCATTACGGATTCCCTCCCCCAGGGGCCCCCCGTCCGTCACCTGTCTACCTGGCCTTTTTGGCCTTACCGTTGCTTTCCATGGTAATTAAGACCCACTGCTTCTTGGATCGAGGTATCGCGATAAAAGCTAACCAAAAACCTGCGACCCATGTAGCCAAACCAAGAACGGTTTTGCCGATTGAGTACGGAATTTCGCCCGCGGCTTTTTCGGACCGACTTATTTTGTTCTGCTCGGCGCGTATTTTGCTGTGGAGAAATCCGATATCGCCCATGATACGAGTTCTTTCAGGGTCAGCAGCCTTTCCGGCAGCCGCTGCCTCTACCAGCGCCGTATTATCCATCAGATGTGGAGGGACTGGAAAAACCCTGGGAGGCAAGGAACGCTGGCGTTCTTTCAGAGACTGTATCTCACTTTCCAATTCCGCAATTCGTTTTTCCCTGGCAACCTTTACAGAAGGTTGATTTTCTATCGCGTCGTTTAAACTAAAAACGCTAGCGAATGACCCGAGTCCAACGAAAAGGAAAATTACAAAGAGAAGCCCTCGCTTCCACGGCCCCCAGAAAAGGACAGGCTTGTTGGTTTTATCTACTTTTCGGTACATATCGACTGTAGCTCCTCTTGTATTATGTGATATAGATTTTTACAACTCCTGTTCAAATCATAGTATGAGGCTTCAATAAACATGTCAAGATTACGGGCTATCCAAGCTTCTGCCCGCCGGGTCTTGCCCCGGCTTACCTGGCTTGTCGCGTGTTTTAATTTGTTGCAGGTATTCTGACACAGCCTTGTCAACACGTTGTCTATAATTGGCGGTTCCTGCAGCCTTACGGCAATCCCAAAGGGCCTCAGCCAGATCCTCGGGAAATCCTGGCGGCAGCGTCTCGGCCTTACAGCGATACTCCTTCGTTGTGGAGGCACCTGTGAACATAATGAAAGGCCCCGCACCAAAATTGGAGTATTCGACTTTAAGATGGTGGTAGCCCGCATGCAGCCCATTGTAGTTCGCGTACCAACCGAATTCTGATTGCCCCGGCGGAGCCTGTGCCAGGTAAAGTCGCACCATCTCGTCATTATCAATAGTTTGGGCACAACCGGACAACAACCCCGCGGAAACAAGAGCCAAAATGAAACTAATTCGAACCATGCTCTTGATTTTAACGAATCCGCCAGAGCCGTCAAGTTTCTACAGGCCGGGGATAGTTTTTGTAGGCCGGGTCTTGACCCGGCAATTGCATGGTACATGCAATCCGCTTTATCATCTTCGCCGGCATACGACCATGGATACGCTCCCATAAAAGAAGGCGATCGCCTTCTTTTCGCCGGGTCAAGACCCGGCCTACAAAAACTGTGAAGCCCCCGCGTGGGTGAACCTGCCTTCGGCAGAACCACCGGCCCTACATTCTCAGCCGTCCGACCAGGTGGTCTGCCTGGCGGGTTGGTTCGGGCAGCCTTAGTCCCCTGCCGGCCCGGAGTACCCAGTCAACCGACTCGTCGAGCGTAATACGATGGCCGACGGAGATATACAGTGGCTTGACGCTGTCGCGCGTCCGCACGACCGAGCCGATAACCTCGCCGCGATATCGCAGCGGACTGCGGCTGTTGCGTTTGACGCCCACGGGCCGATGCTCGCCGACGAGACGGCTCTTGGCGACGCCTATCGTCGGCACGTCCAGCCACAGCCCCACGTGGCAGGCCAATCCAAGCCCGCGAGGATGGGCCTGCCCCTGCCCGTCGCACATCAGCAAATCCACAGGCCCAGTCTTGCGGACAAGCTCCTGTACCGCTGCAATTACCGCTGGAGCCTCGCGAAAACTCAGCAATCCCGAAACATACGGAAACCGGCAAGGCTGGCTGACCGAAGCCGTCGCGAGAATCTCCATGCTATCCGCGTCGCACAAGACGGCGGCTGCGAGAATGGTATCTGCCGACGGAAACGCACAATCCACCCCAGCGACACGGCGAACCGCACCAGCCAGCGGCTCAACGCGAACCTGCCCGGCAAGCCGCCGCTGAATATCCACAGCCTCCCCCGACGAAACATCCCATGAATGAAGAATCATCATCCACCCTTTTGTGAAAAACACACCGGCAGAAATTATAAACCTGCGGTAGCCATGCGTTTTCTTACAGTTTTTGTAGGCCAGCTACGGGCAGTAGTGTATCGACCAATCCATACCAGCAAAATCACTCGCCCTGCGTTTGGTGATGATCATTCTACCGTAGGCCTTCTCAGACACCCACATCGTACCGGTCGGATGGTATTGCGTGTAGAACATTCGAAGAAGCTTATATTGCTGATCACGAAACTTTATCCACGCGCGTTGAGTCAGTCTCAACTGCATCTGCAGTTCGGGAGGGAACTCTTTCATCAGTTTCAGGTAAGAGGTGTTCATTTCCTCGTCCCAAAGTCCTTGAGCTTTGGCATAGACCAGGGCGGTAGCTGTGCAGGCCCCGTACTCATTCACGACATCAGCAACCATTTTGTCAATGGGATGCAATTCTTCCGTTTGCTCCAATAGGGAAACATTGTCGGACTTAGACTCCGACGTGTGTGTCGTAGATTGGGTGTGTGTTGTTGCAGGCAAGCTTTGCTCTGAATGCCGGCTGCTCATGCCCAGCCAGTAGCCACCGGCACATCCGATAGCCAACGCTATAGTAATCGAGATAATGTACAAACGCGTCATGTCTCTCTCCTTACAGTGTCCCAGATACCGGATGACATGATCGATTCGACACGCTATTTCCGTGCGTCACCCTTCATGGCGACCCCTTCGGTGTCGCCATGCCACCCAACATCTATTCGCCATCGTGTATCTATCTTTCATGGCCATCGGCTTCGCCGCTGACCATGCCACCCGACGCGTTTTCGTACCGCATGCTTCTGCTTGCAGAAGCATGGCACCCAACGCGTTTTTTGTAGGGTGGGTGCGCACCCACGTGTTTTTCTGCCAGCGTCGGCTTACAGCCCCAGCACATCTTGCATGGAGTAGAGGTTCGGTTTTTTGCCTACTACCCATTGAGCCGCGCGTAGCGCGCCGCGGACGAACGTGTCGCGCGTGTGGGCCGAGTGACTCAGCGTGATCGTCTCGCCGAGATTGCCGAAATGTACCGCGTGCTCGCCGACCGTGTCGCCCACTCGCAGCGCGTGCATGCCGATTTCGCCCGGCTGTCGCGGCTGGTGCCCGCCCCGGCCGCATATCACCGTCTCGCCGTAATCCCTGCCGAGCGCGTCGCACGCGCTCTTGGCCAACATAATCGCCGTGCCGCTGGGGGCGTCCTTCTTGAACCGGTGGTGCGTCTCGGCGATTTCGATATCGTAATCCTGCCCGAGGGTCTTAGCCGCCTGGGCTACCAGTTTGACCAGCAGGTTTATGCCCATCGAGTAATTGCCCGCGAAGACGATGGGAATTTCCCCGGCTGTGTCGGCAAACTCGGCGAGTTGGCTGTCGGTCAAGCCGGTCGTGCCGATGACCATCGGAACGCCCTTCTGCCGGCAGATCGGCAGATATTTCATCGTGCCTTCCGGCAGGGAGAAGTCGATGGCTACGTCCGGCCAGTCGTCGATATTCTCGGTAACCTTCAGGCCATACGTTCCCGCGCCGGCCAATTCGCCGACGTCCGCGCCGATATCCGGGCTGCCGGCGTATTCGGTCGCAGCGACGATGTCGTACTGTTCAGATTCTATTGCCAGCGCGGCGATGCGTTTTCCCATCCGTCCGCCGGCTCCGATAATCGCGATTTTGGTCATACTTTTTCCTTATTGTTACGTTAATCGCCAATCGCGTGGGTGCAAGCACCCACCCTACAAAAACTAAGCACCTGCCGCGTGGGCGGGAGCACCCACCCTACAAAAACGCATTGGTGCGAGCAGCCGCTGCGGTTTTTATAAATGACATTATATTCCGCCGCCGCCTTCGAGTTTTTCTACTCGGATGCGATCCCGTTTCATGTCCCAGACAATCGTCGGGCTTTCCCATGACTGTACGCGGCCGCTTCTTGCGTCCTCGTAGTTCACGCGGGCATTGGTGCGATTTTTGGCCTTCGGCAGATAGCCCCAGACGGTCAGCAGTTGCTTGGTGCCCTCGTAGAGAACACGCTGGCCGTCTACACTGTAAGGCCCGTTGGAAAACGACACGCTTCTGACGGCACTGAACATCTTCATCGTCCCAAGCTGAGGCCCGATATCCATAAGGTCTCGCGCGGCGGTTTTTTTGTCGGACTTGGCAGCCGGCTCATCGAACCATATATCCGCCTCCCCGCAGCGAAGAGTGTATTTCTGCCCACTGGTAAGCCTGCCCCAGGGTTCAGTCTTCAGGCCCTTCATGAGAAGCACCTCCTTGCCGCTGCGGTGAATCATCGTCGCCTTGCCCTGGAGTTTCACATGGCGTTCTTCCTGGTTGAGGAATGCCGATTTTTTCCACGCGAGGAGAGTCTGCGACGGACTTTCCAACTGCCAACTCATGCCCGGTCTCACCCGGCCTCTCGCGGGTTTGCGTGTCTTGTCCGGCTTGCGATAATCCTCCGCCAGGAGGGTACCGGCCCCAATGACCATGGCATTGCCGGTCTGGATGTAGTAGAGCACCTTTTTGCCGCGAATCTCCACCCGCCGCTGCAGCCAGACCGGATTAACGGGATGCTGGGCCTGGCTTCGCCCTAATACCAGCTTGCTCTTGCCTTTGCCACCCTCGGCCTCGATAAGGGTGAATTTGTTCTTGCTGAATTGCTCTATGCCCAAGCCCATGAATCGCCTGGATTTGCCGGCGGGCTTCTTCGACTTGGCCGCCGCAGCAGGAGACTTGGCAAAAAACATCCGCATCTGATTGCACTGCAACAACTCGTCGGCACTGTGAAAATCCACGTCACCATCGAAAAATCCCCGTCCGCTCTGCCCGTGATACAACATGCTTCGCGACCAGGTTATCTTCAGTGGGCGAGCCTTCTTGAGCTTGTTGCCGCTGAGATCCTGTTTGGTTTCAAACTCCAGCTTGCCCTTGCCGGTAACGCTGGCAGCCTCGGCATTTACATCAAAGTTAATCACTTTACCCTCGATGTGGTCCTTGCCCTGCCAGATTTTCGCGGGCTTGCCGGTCAATACACCCAGCACATTACGGGTCATGTCCACGTCGACGGTTTCCGCCTCGATGCGTACCGGCGGATCTTTCAGTTTTTTGGGGTCTTTGTACGATACCCATACCTTACCACTGGCCTTGATGGCGATGGGTTCCGCCCGCCCGCCGGCCATACCAAGCATGGAAGATTTATCCTTCTTCTTCGCTTTGGCGGCAGTGCCGGGCTTGGATGCAACGGGACGGAACTTCACAAAAGCATCCGCTGCCCGGACTTCGTTGTCCTGCAGGCGGGCATAGACGCTGCCTTTGGCATGGGCGGAAGTAAGATGGGCTTTGCCGGCCTTGTCGGAATCGACCAGCACCTTCAGCCATTCGCATTTGACGTAATCACCGGCCGGGGCTTTCTTGACGTCTGCTTCGGCGACGTTTCGCACCAACTGCCGCAATTCCACAGCCTTGTGGAACGTAGCCGACTTGATGAACGGACGCGTAACGGTCTTGCCGTCGGAAGTCTTGATCTTGCGGTCATCAAAAGCGGCGGTAACCTTTTCGCCCCATACAATCTGCTCGGTAACGCTGCCGGCACTGACCAGCTTCTCGTCAAGATCCTCGAAAGTAACAGCCGTCTTCTCGTCGTCGCGGGTATACCGCCTCAGCATGCCAGGCCCATCCAACAACGCACTGCCCGTGCTGCGGTCGAACTGCATTTCATCCCGGCAGGATATCCGCTCGCCGCGCAACAGTTGCAATTCGGTGGGCATTTTCTCGTCGCCGCGGAATACAGCCTTCTGCTGGGGATTCTGGAACTCGAACGACTTACAGATTATCCGCGCCTCGTTGTCGGACAGAATAACACGATCACCATGGCCGGTTATCTTGTACCGCTTCCGCGACGGAGCGGGCACGTGCCCAGCCGGGCGAATAGTCAAAGGCCCGTCCCAATAAATTTCCATCCGCCCGGATGTATTCGGCGCGGCGGGCTTTTTGTCTTTATCTTTATCTGCGGATTTCGCAAGGCCGACGGCATCCGCCTCGGCTGGAGCATCCTTTACCACATCTGCTGGAGCATCCTTTGCCGCCTCAACGGCCTCATCCGTTTTTGCGGGAGTCCCAGCCGATATGGCGGCGGATTTCGCCTTCGCCTTCTCTTTCTCTTTCTTCTTTTCCTCCTGCCGCCAGGCACGATCCCACTCGAACTGCAAAGCCAACTCCCGAGCGCCAAGCAACTTGCGCTGCCCGGAATGTATACGGACACTCTTGCTGAACGTCGCCTTGTACACATTGCGAATTTTGGGATCCTCCGCTGCCGCCAACGCGGCGGAATTATCCAGAGTATCTGGCCCCACGACGGTCTCATCATCCTCGCCACCGACAGGAGATTTCGCAGGCAACTCAGCTACCTTGGTGGCAGCAGTAGGCGTCTCGACGGCGGGCTTTTTCTCCAGATCCCACTGGTCGTCGAGGGATTTTTCCTTCTCCGGAGCGGATTTTTCCGCCAGTTTGGGCTTGGGCTTCGATTCCACAGCCGCTTTGGGTTTCGGCGCGGCTGGCGACGCCTTCTTCTGCTTCACAGCCTTTGATGATACGGAAGTCTTGCCCGCCGGTTTGCCTTTGCCCGCCAGCACGACAGGCTCGCCCGGCTGGGTAGGCTTGGGCAATTGGATCATGTCCACCTGCTCGGGCATCTCCTTGACAATCATGATGTCGCCTTTTCGAATCTTCAGCAGACGCAGTTCGCGAGGTTTTTCGTTCCAGAGAATGGTTAACCCATCACCAACGATATCCACCGTGCGAGACCAGAGCGTTACCCGGCTCTCGGAGTGCAACTCCAGCAAATCGCGATCAAAACGGATGTCCTCCACGGTAATCTCGATAACATCATTGGCGCGCTGGTCATACGTGCGATCCCTGGGGTGCTTGCGCTTCATTGCACGGGACTGGTCGAAGTATATCTTCACCTTTCCGTCCAGCCGGCCTTGGCTGACATTGAACCCCTTGGCAACCTCCTCGGCCCATATCTGCCCCGACTCGGCACTCATGTAAGTCCGCTGCCCGTTACTGTGGTACACAACCGCTTCAGGCTTTACGAGATTAAAGCTGCCGTCGTCCATCTTGGTCCACGAAACAACCTCGTAAACACCACGCAGCCGTCCCTTGGAATCGCGGTCGTAAAACTTCAGCCCGCGGTTGACGCCCATTTTCGGCCCATCTCCGGGCGAAAAATTTTTAGAAAGCCGTCGCCGGCTATGCGCCGACGGATCAAACATCGCCACGGAGCCGGGCATGAACAAGTTGTACGTCCCGAACGCCAGCAGCAATATTATAAAACTACCGAGCAGTAATATCAGTTTACGTTTCATTATTCCCTTTCGCCGGGCAGATATCGTTCCATGATCGAAGCCCACTTGCCCGACTTTTTCAACAACAGTTCAATTACTTCGCGAACGCAGCCCCGCCCGCCGTCGTTCCGGCAGACGTAATCCACGTGGCTGGCAACCTCTTCGACGGCATCGGCGGGAGCTGCCGAAAAGCCGCAACCGTACATCATCGGCAGGTCGGGCAGGTCGTCGCCTATGACGGCTGTCTGGGCCGCCGAAACGCCAAGCTCCGCGAAAACTTCTTCCAGCACGGGGCGTTTAACCTTGATCCCCTGCCGCACAACATCCACGCCAAGCTCCTGTGCCCGGCGGGAAACGATATCGCTCGCCCGCCCCGTAATCCAGGCCACCTGCCCACCGGCCCGCCGCCAGTACTTCAAGCCGGCTCCGTCCTTGCAGTCGAACCGCTTGATCTCCTGTCCGTCGGCAGTATAAACAATGCCGCCGTCAGTCAGCACACCGTCAACATCCAGCACGAGCAGCTTTATATCATTCATTTGTTCGTTCATATTATTCATCACTTAAAGTTTTCAGCCCAAGAAGGTCCTGCACGTCGATTACGCCGACCGGCTTGCCGTCGGAGTCCACGACCGGCAATTCGTCGATCCGGAATTCGTTGAGGATAGCCTCTGCCTCGCTGGCGAGGTTGCCCGATCCGATACTCTTGGGATTTTCCGTCATCAATTCCCGCACGGGCCTTTCCAGCAGGTTCTCGGCGGGTCTTTTCAGCATCTTTCGGCGAATGTCGGCATCGGTGAGAATCCCGCTGAGTCTGCCGTCTTCGTCCACCAGCAGCATAGCCCCCGTCCGACGGGCGACTTTCTCCGCCTCAGCCAGCGCCCCGCCCAGCGTCAACGAGTCGGCTGCGACGGACAACTGCTCCGCCTTACCGGATGTCATGACCTCTTCGACCTTGAGGAATTTTCGTCCCAACACTCCGCCGGGATGAAAGGCTGCGTAATCGGCGGGCTGAAAGTTCCGCATTTCCATTACCGTAAGTCCAAGGGCGTCGCCGACAGCCAGCATTACCGTGGTGCTCACCGACGGAGCCACCCCCAGCGGGCAGGCCTCCTCGACCGACCCGTAACAGACGGTGATATCCGCGTGCCTGCCCAGCGGGCTGGCTGCCTCGCCGGTAACGGCAATAAGCTTCGCGCCGCACCGCTTGATGTGATCCAGCAGGCGGATAATCTCCTCGCTCGAACCGCTGTTGGACAGGGCAACCACCACGTCCGCGCGACAAAGCCGCCCGAGATCACCGTGAAGCGCCTCGACCGGGTGAAGATAAATGCTCGGCGTGCCCGTCGAAGCCAGCGTCGCCGATATCTTCTGGCCGATAATGCCCGCCTTGCCCACGCCGGTAATCACGACGTTGCCCTTGCATGCGAAAATCGCCTCGGCGGCATCGCTGAAGGCAGAATCGTGGTCTATCGACTCAGCCAGGGACACAATCGCCCTGCCCTCGGCAAACAAAACCCGCCTGCACTGCTCAAGCTGCTGTTCTCTGGAACTCAACTTAATATTACCTTTCCTTCGCCCCCGGAATACGGGGGAATATCGTCTTGCATGGTGGATGCCACCCTTGATTTTAACTGTTACCGAGTACTCGGCGCGCGGAATTACCGCATAACGGGACATTATGACTTGTTCTGATAGCCGAGGTCAAGTAAAACGGTGCCATGGATATACTGGCTTTTGTATTTCAGGATCAATTTCAGGAACGATTGAAACTGCTGCCGTTCCTGGCTCCGCCGCTGCTGCTGAGCCTGACGCTGCACGAATATGCCCATGCGCGGGTGGCGTTGGCGTTTGGCGACCCAACCGCGCTGCGGGCTGGGCGGGTTACGCTTAACCCACTGAAGCACCTCGACCCGATCGGCACGATAATGCTGTTTATCATCGGCTTCGGCTGGGCCAAGCCCGTGCCGGTCAATCCGTTTAATCTCCACCCACGAGGCCTGGGCGATTTTATGGTCTCACTCGCCGGGCCATTGACAAACCTTGCCTTGGCGGTCATCGCCGGCTGCCTGATTAAAATTTTCCTGGCCATTCCCGCCGCCAACCAGGAATCCCACATTACCGAATTAGTGTTTAAAGCCCTGCTCATTACAATGGGCATCAACCTTCTCCTGTGCACGCTCAATTTGATTCCGCTATACCCGCTGGACGGGCATCACATGCTGCGGGAAATTCTGCCATCCTATCTCAGGGAAGGATTTATGCGATGGCAGCTTAAGTTTGGCCGGCTTGGACTTCTCGCCCTTCTGTTTGGGCCGGGCCTTCTGGCAAGATTTTCGCAGCAACAGAATATACCAGACCCGTTCGGTTGGCTGATACGTCGAGTTTTCGGATTGGCATGCTACTGTTTGGGCCTGCCTGAGACATGGAGTTTTTAATTTAATGGAACCGAATCACAACAGCCAAAAGGAAATCGCCTCGCTACAGAATGAATTGCGGAACTATCGCGAGGAAAAAGAGAAAATCCGCATGATTATCGGGCAGATCGGCGGCGCAGAGTCCAACAAGCGCGACCGCCTGCTTAATATCGCCTTTATCGCATTTCTGGTGATACTTTTGGCGTGCGACCTTGTTGGGCATTTCATGCCCGCCTGGCAGATGCTGCCTTCTCTGATTTCGCTGGAAATCGGCTTATTGATGATTTCGCTGAAGATTATCTGGATGATTCACAAGCAAGCCAAGGTCGAGCACTTCCAGTTCTGGATTCTCAACTCCATAGAGTTCCGCCTGAACGAAATCTCCAAACGATTAGCCGACGCGGATAAAAACAAGAATTCATAAGGATTGGGCGTCATGAGGGATGGCGTTTGGGTGGCCTGGCGACACCGCAGGGGTCGCCATGATGAGTGGCAAACATGCTTCTGCAAGCAGAAGCATGGCACCCGGCTCTAGTAACTCCGCATCCTTCGTCTCTTGCAGAGACCCAGCACCCCGCCAATGGCCAGCAGAGACAATGTAGCCGGTTCGGGAATGGGTTGAAAATGTGTCCCACCAGCGTCGGCGAGATACGCGCGATAGGAGGCCCATCCATTGCTAAGGGAGGTACGGCGTACCACGAAACGAAGATACCGACCTTCGGTAGTATTGTCGAAGTCGAAGATACTCGTCGATAATTCCGTGTAAGGCCCGCCGCCGATGTTCACGCTACCGATCGAAGTGAGCGATCCCAGGGAATCGCCGACGAATGCCTCGATCTCCTGAATCCCGTTGCTGTGCTGCACAATGTGAATCTGGTCCACCACAGCCGCCGTATCGAAGCTGTAGGTTACAACAGCACGAGAAGGATCGGGAACGTAGGACGAGGAATAAACGTGATCGTGCAGAGCGAAGTCCGTGTTGGTGGGAAACGTCGGATTGATAAGGTAGCCGATTCCGGAGTTGACGTTCAGAGGAAACGGTGGGCTGCTTACGCTCCAGACATTCTCATCGCGAGGACGACAGCTTGAGCCCATGCTGTTGATGGGAATCGAAACGCTGGTAATGAGAGCGGCTAAAGTGGTCGATTGCGGTAAAACCAACCACACAGCCGCTACGATCACGGCAAATGACAGTTTCCGGAACATGAATTCTTTCCTTATGTAAAAAGCATCGCGTAAACAGCCATTTCCTGGTTCCCGGTTCCTGGTTTTCCCAGTTCCCGTTTTACCGTTTTACCGTTTTACCCAGTTCCTGTTTTTCCCAGTTCCCGGTTCCTGGTTCCCGTTCTTCGCTTGGGGTTCGTTTTTCGTCGGCGATGAACGAATCGAGCATCTGCCGGGCATGGCTGTCGACGTATTGCGTCGGCGGGTGCTTCATCGTGTAGGCGCTGATCGCGTCGAGCGGGCCGGCTAGTCCACGATTACGTGCAAGTTTGCAGACGCGGATCGCGTCGATAGTCTCGCCGGCGGAGTTGGGGCTGTCTTCGACGCTCAGGCGGGCTTCGATGTTCAGCGGAACGCCGCCGAATCCACGGGCCTCGATCCGCAACTCGCAAACCTTGTTGTCCTTCTGCCAGGGCACGAACTCAGCTGGGCCGATGTGGACCTGGTCTTCGTGCAGCGGCACGCCTAGCTGCGACTGCACGGCGTCGGTCTTGGAAATTTTCTTGTACTTCAGCCGCGACCGCTCCAGCATGTTGAGGAAGTCGGTATTGCCCGCCCAGTTCAACTGGTACGTCGCGTCGATCTGGGCGCCGCGTTCGTCCATCATCCTCGCCAGCACGCGGTGGGTGATGGTCGCGCCGACCTGGGCCTTGATGTCGTCACCGACGCACGGAATGCCCGCATCGGTAAACCGCTTCGCCCAGGCAGGGTCGGAGACGATAAACACCGGGATGCAGTTGATAAGGCTAACGCCCGTATTCAGGCAGCACTCGGCGTAAAATTCCGTCGCAGCCTGGCTGCCGACGGGCAGGTAATTCATCAATATCTCCGCGCCGGTTTCCCGCAGCAGAGTTTCGATTTCCTCCTGCGTGGCGGGGGGATTATCTGCAACACGGGAGGCCTGGCGGGCGGGATAGTTCTCCATGTGCTCGGCAATGCCGTCGAGCGTATTGCCCATGACCACAACCACGTCGTCGCAGGTGAATTTGTCGTAGAAAACCTTCGTATTGTTCGGCGGGGCGAAAATCGCCTCGTGCAGGGGCTTGCCGACCTTGCGGCTGTCAACGTCAATCGCCGCGACGACCTCGACATCGCCCGGAG
>JAIORC010000179.1 GCA_021108335.1 Phycisphaerae bacterium | reverse complement strand
TGCTCAACGAAGTTGGCATAGAGACGATCTGGAGCCGTTCGGCGATTCTCGCCAAAGCCACCCGCGCCGCGGCAGAAGCCCTGGGCCTGAAGGTCTGCAGCCAAAGCCCGAGCGACTCGGTAACGGCGATTTACCTGCCCGAAGGCGTGGATGATGGTATCCGCAAGGTACTCAAGGGCAAGTACGGCTGTTCGGTCGCTGGCGGCCAGGACGGCTGGAAAAACAGGGTAATTCGCGTTTCGCACATGGGTTATATCGATCTATTCGACACGATCGGCATGATCGCAGCCCTGGAATACGCACTCGTGGAACTCGGCGCTCCGGTCGAAATCGGCAAAGGCGTCGCAGCTGCCACCGCTATCCTGAAAGACTGGAAATAACACGGGACGAAAAACACATGGTCCCCAGGGGGCCATGCCACCCAAACCAAATGCCTGGGTGGCGGTTGTTTGGTGGCACAGGTTTGTAACCTGTGCCGTGGTGGCCTGGGAAGGCCACCACGCGGAATTTCCCACGATATCGGGTGGCAGGTCAGTGGCGAAGCCGATGGCCATGAAAGATGGACGGAGTGTCCATGAAAAACCGCGTGGGTGCAAGTACCCACCCTACAACCTGACGGCCATCCCTGGCCACCAGGAAACACTGCACAGGTTACAAACCTGTGCCACCATAAAACGCTATCTACAAGGAGACTTGAACATGTCAAAAATAAAAATTTTAATCGCGGATAAACTCAGCCCTCTCGGTACCGGTTGGTTGGAAGAGCAGGACGACGTAGAAGTAACCAACAACCCCGGCCAAACCCCGGAAGACCTTGCCGCCAGCATCGGCCAATACGACGGAATGATTATCCGGTCAGCCGTCAAGGCCAACGCGAATGCACTGGCCAAGCACGGGAGTCTTCGCGGTATTGCCCGCGCGGGCGTCGGCGTGGACAACATCGACGTGCCGCTGGCGACAAGCAAGGGCATTATCGTGATGAACACGCCTGACGGCAATACGTTGAGCACGGCGGAGCTTGCCTGGTCGCTGATGCTGGGCCTCAGTCGGAAAATCGCACCGGCCAACGAGTCGCTGCGTGCCGGGCGGTGGGATCGCAAGAAATATCAGGGCACGCAATTGGCCGGCAAGACGCTGGGCGTAATCGGCATGGGCAGAATCGGCCGAGCCGTCGCCGAGCGGGGTATCGGTTTCGGTATGCGGGTTCTGGGCTACGACCCGTTCTTCGCCGGCGGCGAGGAAGGGGCAATCGAACACGTCAAAGACCTGATGGAACTCTGCAAGCGTGCGGATTATATCACCGTCCACGTGCCCAAGAGTCCGGAAACCACCGGCATGATCGGTGCGGAGCAGATTGCCGTTATGAAGCCGTCCGTGCGGCTGATCAATGCAGCCCGCGGCGGAATTATCGACTCGCAGGCGCTGCTGGACGGCCTGAACGCGGGCAAAGTCGCCGGGGCTGCGTTGGACGTGTATCTGTCCGAACCGCCGGAAAGCAAAGCGGAAAAGGCACTTATCGCCCACGAAAACGTACTGGCTGTGCCGCACCTCGGTGCAAGCACCGAAGAGGCCCAGGACCAGGTCGCCGTCGACGCAGCCAAGCAGTTGGTCGAAGCGTTGCGGGGCGGAGAAATTCGCAACGCGTTGAACCTGCCCGGCTTTGGCGGAGTGTTGCCCGACCTGCTCAAGCCGTACATCGAACTGGCCAGCCGCATGGGTACGGTGCTCAGCTCGATTACGCCCGGGGCTATCAAGAAGGTGGAGGTTATCTGCCGCGGGGCGATTTCCGACCTGAACGTCGCTCCGATAACCGCCAACGTGCTGGTTGGGCTGTTGCGGCCTTGCATGGAACAGGACGTGAACGTTATCAACGCGCCGGTGCTGGCGGCGGAACGCGGGGTCGAGGTCGAGCAGATTACGTCCGGCAAGGCCCGCGAGTTTTCCAACCTGCTGGAGATTCGCGTGGAGACGGAATCGACGACGCGGACGGCATTGGGTACGATTTTCGGCAGCAAGTACCCGCGAGTGCTCGCGATTGACGGCTATCCGATGGAAATGAGGCCGGAAGGGCACGCCGTGGTGCTGGTCAACAAAGACCACCCCGGCGCAATGAGCGAATACGCCGCCGTCTTCGCGAAGAATAAAATCAACATCGCCGACCTGACGCTAAGCCGAAAGAAACGCAGCGGCAAAGCAATGGTGGGCCTGAACCTGGACGAAAAACCGTCCGACGAAGTAATGGCGGAAATCCGGGCGCTGGATTGCGTGGAAGACGCCTGGTACATCCAACTGCCGGAACTGCCGAACAACGAGTAGTGTACTCCCGCGCGGCGGCCTTCCCAGGCCGCCGCGAATACGGGTCCGAATATGCATAAAAAAAGCCTACGGAATTCAAACCCCGCGGGCTTTTTTTACGCATGGAGGATTCAGTCGCCACGAAGCCTTATAAAACCGGGGAATTTTACGGGTTTCTCAAGGTAACTCGTAATAGACACGGGAGTTTTTTTCTCTTGTTCGGTTTTTGGCTCTACCAGACAGAATAGCGAGATGGTGTAGAAAATTTTGGAACGTCTTTCTGAGGTTTTTTGGGGGGTTGGAATCATTTTTGCGATTTCAAAAGTTCCTAATTCAACGAGTTGTCCTACAAAGGAAAGGTTTGAGTTATGCATTATCTCATAGTTTATAAGCGGTGTCGCGAAGGTTACTAGAGGTTCTTTTGCATTAGAATCAAACCATGAAGAAGCGGATGTACCGTTACAAATAAATGCAAGACGTCGTTTGTTTGTAGATAATTCTGGAGGGCATATGGTATTCGGGTTAAGCCATGTTAGTCCTGCGCGAACCTTTTGCGAATTTGTCGAACTGCCCATGGTAACAATTTTAAGCGAACGCTTCTTATCGAATTTCTTCTCGTGATATACTTGGGCGAATAGCGTAATTTTGTGATCCTTTGGGACAGGGATATCAAATAACATATGCCTCAAAGGAATATCCGGGGTCAGAACACTTGTGCTTGGAACATGAGTGATTTTGTGCTTTTCAGGAGTTTGTTTTGAGACAGAAATCGTTTCGTTTTTTTCTTCGGTGTCTGTGTATGATGCGTCTGTCTCTGATGGTGTTTTGCTGTACTTATTGCAACCCCAAACAGAAAATGCTCCTGCAAGGAACAAGATAAGAAAAATGGTTGTGCGTTTCATGGTGTCTCCCTGGGTAAATTGTTTTCGCGTTGCTGAAATAGTAAATCACATAGACGGCTTCCGCAATAGGAATTCGATTGGTTCCCGTATTGCAGTTGTGTAGTTTAAGTTTCTTTTTGACTTTGAACACAGTAAAGTACTATTCTTAGGTGAAGGCAAACGGCGGCGCAGCTTTTATGAGCCTGGACGGGGATTATTGAGCGTGTATGCCGAAGAAATCCGGCTGTCATTTTGAACATTGTGCTTGAAGATGTTTAACTTTTGCGAAAGGAGCAAATTATGGGATTTATAATTTATCTGGCAGTTATGGTTCTTGTGATCGTCGGTATGTGGAAGACGTTCGCGAAGGCCGGTCGGCCGGGCTGGGCGTGTCTTGTTCCGTTCTACAACGCCTATGTCGCCTGCGAAATCGCCAGGCTGCCGATCCTCTGGTTCATCCTGGCGATTCTTCCGATCGTGAGTATCGTGGGCTGGATTGTGATCTGCATGAAAATCGCAGAGAACTTCGGCAAGACAGGCGGGTATGGTGTTGGCTTGGCGCTGCTGGGGTTTGTGTTCTTCCCCATGCTTGGTTTAAGCGACGCGAAATACCAGGGCACAGCCGGGATTGCACAAGATACCGGTGTTCCGTCGATGCCCTCCGCGCCGGCACAGCAGCAGGCCCCGGCTGAGGAACCTCCTCAGGAATAACCAACTAGGAAACTATCTCAAAACCTGTGTCACAGCCGCTCTCGGCTGTGACACACGTGGCGGGTGGCATGGCGACGCCGATGGTTTCGCCACGATGTATCTGTCCAGACGGGTAGCGTGTTTTTGCAGGCGGGAGCATGGCACTGGGCGCACCCGGCAGGTGGATTTGTCTGGAAACAGGCCTGAGCCGGATATTTCTTCCTCTTTTGTCTTGAAAATGGGCGATTTGTTGGTATATATGCTCATGTTAGCGGTAACGGCACCGATAACATGAGCATATTTATGAAAAATAAGGTAACCATTTCAGATGTCGCCCGCGAGGCGAATGTATCGTCTCAGACGGTTTCGCGGGTCATCAATCGCAAGGGCGAGATCAGCGACGAAACCCGCCGGCTGGTGCTGGAGGTGATTCAGCGGCTTGGTTATCGCCCCAGCAGCATCGCGCGAGGCTTGGCGACGAACCGCACGTTTACCATCGGCTTGGTCGTCCCGGACATCGCCAATCCGTTTTTCCCGGAGATCGCGCGTGGCATTGAGGATTTCGCGTGGGAGCGTGGTTACGGCGTCATTCTGTGCAACACGGTTGAAGACCCTGCCCGCGAAGAGGCTGCGATTAAATCGCTCGAAGACAAGCGGGTTGACGGGATTATCATTTGCAGTGCCCGCCTGGCCCAGCCGACGCTGTGCGACCTGCTGCAGCCGCACCGGGCGGCGGTTTTGATAAATCGCACCGTGCCCAGCCAACTGGCAGGCGTCGTGCGGGTTGACGATGCCTACGGTGCCGGCTTGGCTGTCAATCACCTGCTGGCCCATCATCGCAGGGAGATCGGTTTTATCGCCGGGCCTGCCTCGTCACAGAGCGGCGTGTTGCGGGCCGAGGGCGCACAAAAGGCGATGGCCGAGGCCGGCTTGGCGATTGACTCGCTGCGGAAAACCGAGTGCAAACCCACGCACGCCGGCGGGCTGGCCGCTGCCAGAGAGCTGATCGCCGGGCATCCGGAAATCAACGCGCTGCTCTGCTACAACGACCTCGTAGCCATCGGCGCGTTGCAGGCCTGTCGGGAGATGAACCTGTCCGTGCCGCAAGACGTCGCCATCGTCGGCTGTGATGACACGCTGCTGGCGGGGCTGGTTCAGCCGGCTTTGACGACCGTCTCCGTACCGAAATATGAAATCGGCGCCGCCGCGGCGGGAATGCTCTTCAGTCGTATCGCCGGCGAGGCCGGCCGAGATGAAATCGTATATAAACCCGAACTTATCGTTCGGCAAAGTACCCCAGGTTGTCAATAACAGGAAGGAATATGACATGACTGCACAAATGAAAAATCTTTTTGACGTGAAGGACAAATGCGTCGCGATCACCGGCGGAGCCGGCGTACTCGGCGGCGAAATGGCAAAGGCGCTGGCTGCCCGCGGCGCGAAGGTCTGCATTATCGACTTCGACGAGGCCCGGGCAGAGGAACTTGCCGGGAAAATCAAAGCCGACGGCGGCGTTGCGATGGCTGCAAGGGCGAACGTTCTGGAAAAGGACGACGTCGAGAAAGCCTTCGCGGCTGCGGTGGAAGGCCTCGGCAGGGTGGACGTGCTTATCAACGGTGCCGGCGGGAACAAAAAAGAGGCAACCTGCGCCGCGCCGACGGAATTTTTCGACCTGCCGACCGACGCGATCCGCTGGGTTTTCGACCTGAACTGCATCGGCACGATGATGCCCTCTCAAATCTTCGGCAGGCACATGGCCGAGCGCGGCGACGGCATTATCATCAACATTTCGTCGATGAACGCGTTTCGCCCGCTGACGAATATCGCCGCCTATTCCGCAGCCAAGGCAGCCATCAGCAACTTCACGCAATGGCTTTCGACGTACATGGCCCAGCGTCATTCGCCGAAAATCCGCGTCAACGCCATCGCGCCGGGCTTTTTCCTGACGCAGCAGAACCGATTCCTGCTGGTGGACGAGAAGACGGGCGATTATACGCCGCGCGGCCAACAGGTAATTTCGCATACGCCGATGGATCGTTTCGGCAGCCCGGACGAACTGATCGGCACGCTGGTATGGCTGTTGAGCGAGGCATCGAAATTCGTTACCGGCATAGTCGTCCCCGTAGACGGCGGCTTCAGCGCATTTTCCGGCGTCTGAAACTCCGGCAACTATCCAAAGACTGGGTGGCACAGGTTTGCAACCTGTGCCGTGGTGGCCTGGGAAGGCCACCACACGGAAACCGGAAAAACACATGGCTTGCAAGCAAGCCATGCCACCCAAACAAAATGATTGGGTGGCATGGCGACACCGAAGGGGTCGCCATGAAGGTTTGATATAGAATAGATAAAAGAGTAGATAAGTAGGTTATGCAACTCGTTGCATAACAGATAACGCTGCGAAAAATAAAATTTCCCAAACAAAAAAATCATGGAGAAAAAAATGACTGATCACATTGCAAAGCTCAAGGCGCACGGCAAGCGTAAGGATTATTTTGTCGGCATTGATTCGGACGGCTGTGCGTTCGACTCGATGGAGATCAAGCACAAGGAGTGCTTTATTCCGAACATCATCAATTCGTGGGGCCTGCAGCCGGTTTCGCGATTCGCCCGCGACGCGGCGGAATTCGTGAACCTCTACAGCCAGTGGCGGGGCATTAATCGATTCCCCGCGTTGACGATGGTTTTCGACCTGCTTACCGCCTGGCCGGACGTTATCGAGCGTGGATACGAAGCGCCGCAGGTCGATTCGCTGCGGCAGTGGATCGAGACGGAAACCCGCCTCGGCAATCCCGCCCTTGAGGCCAAGGTCGCCGAAACCAAAGACCCCGTGCTCACACAGGCGCTGGAATGGTCGCTGGCGGTCAACGAGACCGTCGCGAAAATCGTCCGCAACGTGCCGCCGTTCCCGCATGTCCGCGAGAACCTCGAAAAACTCCAGGACATCGCCGACGTGATGGTAATCTCGGCAACGCCCGGCGAGGCTCTTGAACGCGAGTGGCTGGAGCACGACATCGCCAAATACGTCGGTATGATCTGCGGCCAGGAGATGGGCAACAAGAAAGAGCACCTCGAACACGGCGCCTGCGGTAAGTACGACCTGGACAAGATTATCATGATCGGCGACGCACCCGGCGACATGAAGGCTGCCCGCGCCAACGGCGTGCTGTTCTACCCGATCAACCCCGGCGACGAGGCGGTATCGTGGAAACGATTCCACGACGAGGCGATGGACAAATTCGTGAACGGCACCTATAAGGGCCAGTATGAGGATCAGGTCGTAGAAGAGTTCATGGCCTACCTGCCCTCCACCCCGCCATGGAAAAAATAAGTGTTGTAGGTGGCACAGGTTTGTAACCTGTGCCACCAACAACGATAAAATAAAAAACGGTTTGGGTGGCACATGTAGGGTGGGTGCTTGCACCCACGCGGTACGAAAAACACATGGCTTGCAAGCAAGCCATGCCACCCAAACCAAATGATTGGGTGGCAATTTAGTTTGGGCAAAGTCTCAGGTTTAACAAGAATAAGGAATAGACGAATGGCAAAAGGTAGAAATGTTCTGGTGGCCCAGTCCGGCGGGCCGTCTCCGGTAATCAACAATACGCTGCGTGGCATCGTCGATGCCTGCATGGCCAGGCCGGAAAAATTCGGCACGGTCTACGCCGGTTTCCACGGCATTGAAGGCGTACTCAAGGAAGAGCTGCTGGATATCTCGTCGCAGGATCCGCAGGAAATCGCGCTGCTGCGGAACACGCCGGCAGCCGGAGCCATCGGCACCTGCCGCTATAAAATCAAAGCCGACCAGCAGGAAGACTTCGACCGCGTTGTCGACGTTCTGCGTGCCCACGACATAGGATACTTTTTCTACATCGGCGGCAACGACTCGATGGACACCGCCAACAAGGTAGCCGCCCTGGCCAACGAGCGAGGCCTGGAGGTCGTCGGCACGGGCGGGCCGAAGACTATCGACAACGACGTGGGCGACACGGAGTTCAAGCTGGTCGATCACACTCCCGGCTTTGGCAGCGTCGCGCGGTACTGGGCGTTGAACGTCCAGAACGCCAACGAGGAAAACGCCGGCTCCTGCCCCGCCGACCCGGTTCTGGTGATGCAGGCGATGGGGCGGAAGATCGGTTTTATTCCGGCTGCGGCCCGGCTAGCCGACCCGAACCGCGAGATGCCGCTGCTTATCTTCCTGCGGGAGTCGGGCCTGGGCCTGGACGATATCGCCGATTCCGTCAGCGACATGCTTGCCAAGCGAGGCAGGGCGATTGTGGTCGTCAGCGAAGGGTTCGACGTCGGCTCGCTCGGCGAGCGGAAGGATTCCTTCGGGCACACCATGTTCTCCGCCAGTCAGACGACTGTCGCCCAGACCGTGGTCAATTACCTCAGCGACAAAGGCCTGCCCGCACGCGGCAATCTGCCGGGCACGGATCAGAGGCACAACATCGTCTACGCCTCGACAGTTGACCTGGACGAGGCCTACAAGGTCGGCCTGCACGCCGCCCACATCGCAGCCGAGGACGGCAGCGGATACATGGCGACGATATTACGCGAGCCGGGCGAAATCTACCGGGCAAAGTACGACAAAGTGCCGCTGGACCTCGTAGCCAATTCCGAGCGGACATTTCCAGCCGAGTGGATTACCGAGTGCGGCACAGACGTAACCGACGACTTCGTGCGTTACGCCCGTCCACTCATCGGCGAAGACTGGCCGTCCGTGCCGCTGGCAAACGGCATTCAGCGGTTCACCCGCTTCAAACCCATTTACGCGGACAAGAAACTCCCGGCATACATATTGCAGGGACATCGCAAGAAATAAACGAAAACAAAACATTGCAATGCCCACAGATTGGGTGGCCCCCTGGGGGAGGAATGCGAAACAACATGCTTCTGCAAGCAGAAGCATGGCACCCGTTACGGGAAATTATAAACCTTAACCCAAAACCATTGACTACCAAAGGAGTAACAATATGTCGCAGGCAGATTTAGGATTGATCGGGCTGGCCGTTATGGGCCAGAACCTCGTGTTGAACATGGACGACCACGGATTCACCGTGGCGGTATACAATCGAACCGTTTCCAAGGTGGACGACTTCGTCAACGGCCCGGCCAAGGGTACGAAGATTATCGGCACGCACACGGTCGAGGAATTCGTCGCGTCGCTGAAAAGACCCCGCCGCGTTATGCTGCTGGTCAAGGCAGGCGACCCGGTGGACAAATTCATCGAGATGGTTCTGCCGCACCTGGAAGCCGGCGATATTATCATCGACGGCGGCAACAGCAATTTCCACGATACCGACCGCCGCTGCAAGTACGTTGAGTCCAAGGGGCTTTTGTACATCGGCACGGGCGTATCCGGCGGCGAGGAGGGCGCGCGTCGCGGGCCTAGCATCATGCCCGGCGGTTCGTCGGCGGCCTGGCCTCACGTCAAGGACATTTTTCAGGCTGTCTCGGCGAAGGTCGAAGACGGTTCGCCGTGTTGCGATTGGGTCGGTCAGGGCGCAGCTGGGCACTTCGTCAAGATGGTGCACAACGGCATTGAGTATGGCGACATGCAGCTTATCTGCGAGGCGTATTCGCTGATGCAGGCTGCCGGCATGGCCCCGGCGGAGATGTCCGAGGTGCTGGCGGACTGGAACAAGGGCGAGCTGGACAGCTATCTCATCGAGATTACCCGCGACATCCTGGCCAAGCAGGACGACGAGACCGGCAAGGCGATGGTGGACGTGATTCTCGACACCGCCGGCCAAAAGGGCACGGGCAAGTGGACGGGCATTACCGCCCTGGACCTCGGCCAGCCGCTTACGCTTATCGGCGAGGCTGTCTTCGCACGCTGCCTCTCGGCGATCAAGGATCAGCGCGTCAACGCGTCGAAAGTGCTGGCTGGGCCGAAGGTTGACGCGGCGGCGGTGTGCGGCGATAAGGCTGCGTTCGTAGAGGATATCCGCAAGGCGCTTTACGCCAGCAAGATTGTTTCCTACGCCCAGGGCTATCAGCTCATGCAGGCGGCGGCGGAAGAATACGGCTGGGATTTGAACTACGGCGAAATCGCGATGATGTGGCGCGGCGGATGCATCATCCGCAGCCAGTTCCTCGGGCGTATCAAAGAAGCGTTCGACGCACAGGGCGACCTGGTGAATCTGCTGCTGAATCCGTACTTCAGCGAGGCTGTCCAGAACGCACAGGCCAGTTGGCGGCGGACTGTTCAGAAGGCGGTGGAGATGGGCGTTTCCGTCCCGGCCTTCGGCAGCGCGCTGGCGTATTACGATGGTTATCGCAGCGAACGGCTGCCGGCGAATCTGTTGCAGGCACAACGCGACTACTTCGGCGCACACACCTACGAAAGGCTCGACAAGCCGCGCGGCGAGTTCTTCCACACGAACTGGACAGGCACCGGCGGAAGCACAACCGCCAGCACCTACAACGCATAGGCAGAAGTTTACGACAATTGAATATCACGCTGAACAGCACGGCCCCCAAAGGGCCGTGTTTTTTTTCGGACTGGGTGGCATGGCGACACCGCAGGGGTCGCCATGATAGGCCCAGAAAAAAATGTCGGGTGGCAAGCCGATGGCCATGAAAGAGAGATACACGACGGCAGATGGTATGTTGGGCGGTTTTGAGAAAGAGATATCGTAGAAATTGTAAATCGATCTTTCATGGCTACCCCGCAAAAAACGCGGGGTTTCCATGCCACCCAACATCGTGGGAAATTGCGAGTGGTGGCCTTCCCAGGCCACCACGGAACAGGTTATAAACCTGTGTCATCCAATGTCCGTTGGCCGCCGCTACTTTTTGCCTTTTGCTCGTTGGGCTTTGAAGAAGTCTGTCAGTATTTGCCCGCATTCGTCAGCCATTACGCCGGCGGTAACTTCTACGCGATGATTCAGCCGCGGGTCGTTGCAGATTTGATACAGCGTATCGACCGCGCCGGCTTTGGGGTCGGTCGCGCCGTAGATAACCTCGTCCAGCCGCGCCAGCACAATCGCCCCGGCACACATACAACACGGTTCGAGCGTTACCGCCAGCACACAACCGCTCAGCCGCCAGTCGCCAATCGCCTCCGCTGCTGCCCGAATCGCCAGTATCTCCGCGTGGGCCGTCGGGTCGTTATCCAGCATCCGCCGATTGTGAGCAGCGGCGATGACAACTCCATCCCTGGCGACGACTGCGCCGATGGGCACTTCGTCCAGCTCCGCAGCCAGCCGGGCCTGCGCCAGCGCCTCAGCCATCAGCGCTTCGTCCTGCGACGTCCGCTCCGACCTGGGTTCAGGCTCACTCAAAAGTTATCTCCTTCATGATCCGATCCGCTACCGCCTCGACGGTATCGTCGGCGGCGAGGTCGAACCATATGACGTCCGTCCACCGCCTCTGCCAGGTTCGCTGCTTTTTGGCCAGCCGGCGGGTGTTTATCTTTACCCGCTCGACAGCCTTCTCGAACGGGCAATCGCCCCGAAGATACTCGATAACCTCGGCGTATCCCACTGCCTGGGCAGCCTGTTTCGATAGACCGTCCGGCTCAGCCAGCAGGGCAGCCACCTCGTCCCGCAAGCCCATATCGACCATCTTTTTGACCCGCGCGTTAATCCGCCGGTTCTGCTCGTCCCTGTCCCGCCGCAGGCCTATCCGCACGAAAGGCCCAGCGTTCGCTTCCACAGCCCACTGCGTCTGGAGCGAGGAAATCGTATTGCCTGTCTTGCGAAACACCTCCAACGCCCGGACAATCCGTTTTTCGTCGTTGGGATGGATTCGTTCCGCGGCGGCGGGGTCTACTTCGACGAGTTCCGCGTGAAGGGCTGCCAGGCCGTTGGCTTCGATGCGCCTGGTAAATTCCGCCCGCAAGTCAGAGTCTGCCGACGGGCCTTCGAACAGCCCCTCGGTCATCGCCTTGATATACAAGCTCGTACCGCCGACCGCCAGCGGCACGCAGCCGTCGGCGCGGATGGTTTTTATCGCCGCCTCGGCATACTCGACGTATTGCGCGACGCTGTAGGCCTCGGACGGCTCGACGACGTCGATACCGTAGTGCGGCACAGCTGCGCGGGCCTCGACGCCCGGCTTGGCTGTGCCGATGTCCATCCGCCGATAGACCTTCATCGAATCGACGCTGAGCACGGCTCCGCCAAGCCGGCGGGCAATCTCTCTGCCGACGGCGCCCTTTCCGCAGGCTGTGCATCCCAGAATGAAATATATCTTTTCCACGAACAGATTGTACTGGCTAGCCGGCATTCTGTAACGGTTAAATCCGGGTGGGGCAGGTGGCACAGGCTTGCCCCCAAGGGGTTTGCAACCTATACAATTTCCCACGATATCGGGTGCCATGCTTCTGCTTGCAGAAGCATGTGTTGTGGGCGGCACGGGTTTGCAACCTGTGCAATTTCCCACGATGTTGGGTGGCATGGAAACCCCGCGTTTTTTGTGCGGGGTAGCCATGAAAGATTGATTCACAATTTCTGCGACATCCCTTTCTCAAAACCACCCAACATACCATCCGCCGTTGTGTATCTATCTTTTCCCCAGGGGACCACCCGACATTTTTTTCTGGGCCAATCATGGCGACCCCTGCGGTGTCGCCATGC
>JAIORC010000297.1 GCA_021108335.1 Phycisphaerae bacterium | reverse complement strand
AATTGACCCCGAGACGAATGCCGTAACGTCAGTCTGCAAAGGTGCGGCGAACGTGACGATTTCCCCGCTGAATACGGGCAGGCTGAAGGTGGAGATAGTCGAAGGCAAGGCCGACGTGCCGATCCAGGGTTGGTCAAATACCTGCGGCAAAAAACGCCCTGGCTATCCGATGCGGATGATCCCGACGGCGATCTTCAACAAGACATGGCGCAAGAATACGGATGTCGTAACGGTGGCCTATCCGTTTGCCGCTGGGGCGAAGTGCCCCGTCAAATCGGTTACCCCCATTGAATCGAAGGACGGCGCGGTAGCCGCGAAGATCACCCTCGCCGGCGGTGCGGAGCACGTCTACCTGTCCAATCCGAAGCCGGGCAAGATGATCAAACTTGCCCAAATCAAGACCGACGGTGAAATCGCCGAGGCCTGCGCCCAGCCGGGCAAAAACCTGCGTCTGCTCCTCGTCAACGGCCAATCTCTCACCTCTGGCAAAGCCTCGGTAACACTGGGCAAATGTGGAACTGTCTCGGTTACGGGATACGCGCCCGGCCTCTATCGTGTCGGGACGGATGTCGCCACCGACTGCACTGTTAAAATCCCCGGCCTGGCCAAAAACGCCAAGGTCGAAATCCACAAGATCGACAACATTCTGAATCGCACGAAGAAAGTTAACGCAACGGTTGCAGACGGCATGATCAAGTTCGCAACAGAGGTCGGTGGCGCATATGACATTCATGTAGATCATCGACCATGATGAAATGTTTCTCTTTTTATCTAATTCGTTTACATTATTATTTCTAGTCGAGAGCTGAAAATCAGGGAGTATGATGACATCGAAACAGCATGTTCATTGCATATCCAGAGGCAATCAAATTCCATCGTTCCGATCATTTCGGCGAGATCGGTGTTGAAGAAGCAAATCTTATTGACAAGGACGGGTTCGTTATTTTTTATTTAACGATACTTTTTTCATGAAACGGGTACTTTCCAAAAGCTAGAGAGTAAAGAACATTTTTGACCGGGTTTTACCTGCTGATAGTATACAGTGAGAATCCCCCCGTTTGTAAGTTCCACGGAAGAAGGATACCCCAGATCCCCGCTGGCACCGTCATCTCTTATAACATAATCCGCTTTCCAGGTTTTTCCTTCATCCCAGCTAATCATACATCGGATTCCATAAGGTTTTTTCCGATAACTGTAACAGCAGATGACGGCACCGGAGGAATGCTGAAGTATGTGTCCGGGCACACCGCAGGCATCGGGCAGAGGCTGGGCGGTGGTCCATGTTTTTCCATCATCATACGATTCGGTCAGAAAAAGACAGGCTTCAGGATAATTTTTATTGCAAAACAGTTCTTTCTCTTGTTCGGTGAAAGCAGGCAGGGGTACAGCTTGAGATGTAACATATCCCAGGTCGAAGTGCTGGTATCGTATGACTCCAAGGAGTTTGCCTGATTTTAATTTTACAATATGCGGTTCGTAAAAGTGATAATTCAGGGTGTCATCGGGTATAGGCACTTCGCCAAGGTATTCCCATGATATAACATCGTTATTACTCTTATAGACCTGTATCGCTCCCGAACGCTGGGAATTGGGATCTACATCCCACTGCTTTCCCATATAAATGATTTCATTGTCGTTTAGGATATTGGGGCCATGCGGGCTGTTGACGGGCGTACGAATAAAATCACCCCAGTTATTTCCCCCGTCCCGACTCAAGCGGCACCATGCGCCCTGCCATTTCCGGATAGCGGAACTATACACATCTTCGGGAAGGCAATTCTGGTCGGCATCGGCAAGGGCCTCTTTATCGTATCCCTCTATCCAGTCTAGTCGTGCTTTTTCAATATCAGGGGTTACATCCGAAAATCTGTCCGGCAACATGCAGAAGTCCCGACTGAACCACGTTACCAGTAGTTTCTTCCGGTTAATACCCAACACCCCGCAATCCCGGTCATCGAGAGGAGTGTCATTCAGGATTCTTGGATGCGACCAGGTCTTTGCCTGATCGTTGCTGAAGAAAAGAACCGTTTTTCCCCATGGACAGATATGCCCTGCCCGCAAGCCGGACGAACCCACAATTAGTGAATTTTCCGAAGTTTTTGCGACAGTAGGCCATCCGAAATAACCAAATCGCTCATCCGGCATACTGCAAATGGTTCCGTGTTTAGCATTTAGTTGCATTACTTTTTCCTTTTAGCATATTCGCTGGTAATAAAATCGATAACGATAGGAATCGATTCCTGAACCACGTCAAAATCGTGGCCACCCGAAAGTATTTTCAATTCATGGTCTATTTTTAAAACTTTGAGTTTGCTTGAAAAGTTCTCGTTCATTGTCCGGTCAAACGCCTTATCCGCAGCGATAATAAGTATAGAGGTATTCTGCAAGTTTTTTGCCTTGTAGATGGGATTATAACTTTTCCATGTTTGGGTATTATTTCCAAAACGTTTTGCAGGAACTTCATAGCTCTGACTTTTGGGAAGGCCGTTTCTCGGAAAGTCCAGCAATCCGATAATTGGTACTACCGCTGAATACTTTTCCGAATGAGTTTCCGCGAAATGAGTGCATCCGTATCCACCCATCGACCAGCCTGACAGGCTTCGGTATTTGCGATTCGGATTAAGACAGTATAAGTTATCTGCATGGTTGATAACCTCTTCTGTATAATCCTCATATTTATCTGAAGGCTTGACGGGAGAATTGATATACCACCCATCATCTCCGTCGAGAAGTACCACTACAAACGGAGCTTCCAGGATCGCTTTGCGAGTTTTGTCATCATCAATAAGGGACCGCTCGGTTCGTCCCCTTCCATGAAAGAGGAAAAGGACGGGCCAGCCACCTTTTACACCTGCTTTGTCTTTGTCGTATCCTTTCGGCAAAACTACACAGTAAGATTTTTCCTTATTCAATACTTTGCTGTGAAATTTGATTTGTTTTATGCGAGGATACAATTGTATGGCTCTAAGCCCAAGTCTGGCTTGTTTTTTTTTGTCTGTTTTTTTATCACAACATCATCGACTATAATTACCCCACCATGCCTCATGCCCAGAATCAAGTGCTCATTACGATTTACCCTTGTTGTAAATTGTAAAAGGCGGAGCAAAACCATAGCGACCAGCCGCGTGTCTACCACGGAACACCCAAGGTGTCAAGTTCAATCCAGCATCGCTCCGGTCAGGCGTTGGCTGCCGCAGGCTTCCGGCCTTGCTGGAACGGCAGATTGGTCGTAACAATCAGGCTCTTGGCTTGCTAACCTGTCGAGGCCCACTGACAAACGCCATCTGCTGTTGGGTAGCCAGATGCTCGGCCAGAAGCGTGTGTCGTAGAGACTCTTTTTCAGCTTCATAACAGGATTGCTATCGACAGTATCGTAAAATAATCAAGACTATATTTACGATACCCCGTAAAACAACCCAACCGTCAAAACACGAGTAGCTCCTTGGGTCTAACGCATATGACACAAGCTTCGCGTGTTATATCGACCTGTTTTTCCAGAACCAATGCCATTCTGCGATATTTTCTTAACTCCAGGTATAATAGGGACATAGCGGAAGTTGCCTGTTTGTGGCTGGCGGCGATGTTCTTTATTTTTTACGGCATATCCCAAAAAAGACTTGACGTCCGGTGGGGAACATGGTAGCCTAAATCATTATAAAGACTATAATGATTCCTCGCGAGGCTTCGGACTTCGCGAAACCGGGAAAAATAACATGGGAAAGTGAAATTATTACATTGGTCTTGCGGATACCAGCAAGGCTCCGGCAAGCAGGAAGGGAGGATGCATTGGAAAATAGTTTTGGGTGTTGTAGCGGGAAAAATCGTGTTTTTCCCGCCGGGAAACAGGAGATGAGTATTTGCACTAACAAGATTGTAGTAAAGGAGCGAAAAATGAATGCGAAGAACACAATTATTGCGGGAATGGCGGTGGTTGTTGTGTTGGTGGCAGGAGGTAATCTTCAAGCTGATGAGATTGTCTTGCAGAATGCAGAGGACACGTACCTGACTACCAGCAGTACAACCTCCGATAGAGGTAATTCCGCCGATATAGAGTTGAAAGCCGCCGGTGGTACTAACCGAGGCCTTCTCCGGTTCGACCTGACCAGCCTTGGCAGCGTTGCCAATTTGCAGATTACGGGAGCAAAGCTTGAATTGTATGCGCATGCCTCTGGCTTCAGCGGCGCGGTAAATATCGACCTCCACGAAGTGCTTCCGGCAAACGACGGTTGGGTGGACACTGGCACGGGGTATTCGTGCTGGAACTATAAGAACCATGACACCGCGAATTGGGCCGGTTCAAATGGTTGTGGAACATCGGGAACGGACTATAACGCCACTGTATTGGATTCGTGCACCACGACGACTTTGAACACATGGTACGACTGGACAATTACCGATGCCACCATGCTCGATACACTTGAAGCGTGGGCAAACGGCACCAGCACGAACGCAGGTTTTCTTCTCCGCTACACAACGAATAACAGGAGGAACTTCCGTTCAAACGAATATGCAACTGCCTCGTTTAGGCCCAAACTCACGGTTACCTATACGCCCGAACCGGCGACGATGGCGTTGTTGGGCATAGGCGGAATTGGCCTGATTATTCGCCGAAGGCGGCGGGCGTAAGGATAGGATTTTGTCGCCGCCGCCCTTCGTCTGAAGGCAAAAGAGGATTAATTGGTTTTTGTGGCGCAACAGTCTCCCGAAGGAGCGTTGCGTCGCAAAGGCCGGGGATTTCGCTCGCTCGCAGCCGCTGTTGTCGCCGTCTGTCTGCGGAAATTGTAGGATAATGTGCTCGATTTTGACGTGAATTTGTATTAGATAGGGATTGAAATGACAGTTGAATTAGCCAATCCGCAGCCGCTTTATCGGCAGGTATACAAAAGCCTTAAAGGCGATATCGAAAAAGGCTCCTACGAGCCTTCAAGTCGCCTGCCGACCGAGCCGGAACTGGCGAAAAAATATGATGTGAGCGTAATAACGGTACGGCAGGCTGTCTCCCTTCTGGTTGACGACCGGCTGGTTTACAAACGCCAGGGCAAGGGGACATACGTTTCCCGGTCAAAGGATTCACACGTCTTCAAGAAGGTCAAAACCATCGGGTTTCTCGCCAGTTTTCCCAAGTACAATCTGGACAGCAGCTACGAAGTGTTGCCGGAAATAATCCACGAGATGGAAGATGAGGGCAGCACGAAAGGCTACCATTTTTCCATTTTTAATATTCAGGACAGTCTGAGCAAGGCGAAGGAGCGGATAAAGGCCATCTCAGACGGTGATATTGATGGGATAGTGTTTTGGCCAACTACCAGCAGCTCGAAGGGTGAGCTGAACCGTAGCCTCGTAGACACGTTGGTCTCCATGAAGGTTCCCGTTGTCCTCTTCGACCGCCAGGTTCCCGGTTGTCCTCTCGATTACGTTACCGGCGGCAATGAGCAGGGCGTCCATCAACTTATCGAACATTTAATCGGCAACGGGCATCGCCGCATCGCCGTTATCAGCGACCCGGAAAGTTCCACGATCAGGGACAGAATTGCCGGTTACAAGAAGGCTCTGCTGGATGCGAAGATCGAAATTGATCCGCAACTGATCAGGGTACTCGATCGGCAGGGGGATATGGAGGTCGCTGCCGGTGAGGTTGAGTTTCTTCTGGGTTTGGATGATCGGCCGACTGCGATTTTCGCCACGTACGACAATCTGGCGAAGGTGGCGATTGAAACATTGCAAGCCAATGGGCTGTCCGTGCCCGGCGACATAGCCGTGGCTGGATACGATAATCGACAATTCGCAGCCTCGCTTTCGCTGACCACGGTAGACCAGCATTTCGGCAAAATGGCCCGGGCGGCAGTGAAAAGACTCTGCGAGAAAATAGAACAGGAAGATGATGCGACCAGGAAGGTGATAGTTGATTCCGAACTTGTAATCAGGGGGTCTTCCGGAGCTGCACAATGAGAAAGCTATATTTCTCCGTAGGAATAATTCTGGCGTCAACCGGAATTGCCCTGGCTGGCGACGGCGAAGCGGTAATGAGCGACCAGGAATTTTTCCAGGCATTGAATTTCTCCCTACCGGCCTTGAAGAGTGTAAAAGAGGCTGTCGACCAGAAGGATTACCCAGAAGCCCGGGCGGAATTGATAAAGTATTTTCGATCCAAGACCACCGCCGGAAATGTCCCGCCCAAAAAGACAAAATCGAAGAAATCTGTCGACACAACCATAGCCGACAAAGTCCGCAAACACATTTTCACCCGCTCGATGGGGTCATACTTTCTGGGCAAGAGGGTGGATTGGTTGGCCAGGGTCGCCAAAAATAAGGAGTTCACCGTCGGGATAAACCGGCACGCCAGCGGATCGCTCGGCTCTCTGGCCAGGGCTTATCGGGAAACAGGCGACGAAAAATACGCCCAAAGCTTCGCCGAACTCATTACGGCATGGATCACAGACGTCGGCCTGCCCAAACCCGGTAACGAACGGCAGATTTGCCCGTGGCGATCACTGACCAGCGGGCTTCGCCTGACCAGTTGGATGGACTTGTGGCGGACATTTCAGGAATCTCCGAATTTCACGGAAGAAACAAAAATTTTCATGCTCAAGTCGATGCTGGTTCACGGGCGATGGGTGTCTTCCCCGAAATGCCGCGGCGGCGGAAACTGGGTATTCATGATCGCCAACGGGCTGGCTTCGCTGGGAATAGTGTTCCCGGAATTCAAGGAGTCCGACAAGTGGGTGGAAGTAGCTTTCGGGCGGGCGGCGGAGCAATATCAAAAGCAGATATATCCGGACAGTATGCAGCAGGAACTGAGTCCCCATTACCATTGGGTTTCCGTAGCCGGGTTGAAAATATCCGTTGAGCTGGCTATGAAGCATAAGCGAAAACTGCCTCCCTGTATCCGTAAGACCCAGGAGCGGATGTTGGAAGCAACCATGTACCTGTCCATGCCCGACGGTGTTAATCCGCCCGTTAATGACGCTGACCTGTTGAACATGCGGCGAACCCTGAGCAGTGCAGCCAAGTGGTATCAAAGGGCGGATATGAAATACGTCGGCTCGGGCTATACCAAAGGCGTTCGACCTAAGCATATATCCTACGGCCTGTCGTATGCCGGCTTGTACACGATGAGGAGCGGATGGGATTCGAAGGCGCGATATCTTCTCTTCGACGCCGGCCCATTTGGTGCGGGACACACGCACGAGGACGCCCTTAACATCATCGTCCACGCCTATGGCAAAACGCTGTTGTTCGACAGCAGCAATGATCGAGACGCCTATAAGCATACTCCGTTCCGATGGTATCAACTGAAGACCGAATCGCACAATACCATTATGGTGGACGGGCTGGGCCAGTGTCGCATACGGGACAAGAAGGCCCGTGTTACATCGCAGCCGCTGAGGAACCGCTGGGTAAGCGCCCCCGGGTTTGACTACGCGGAGGGCAGCTACACGGGCGGCTATTGCAACACGAGCCGCATCGGCGGCCGTTCCGAAGTCAAGGCTGTGCATAGAAGGAAAATATTCTTTCTCAAGCCCGATTACTGGATTGTCTGTGATACGGTAACTGGAAAGGGGAAACACAAAGTCGAATCGCTGTGGCATTTTACTCCCGGTGAAATGAGTATCGACAACAAGGCCAAGTCGGCCAGAACACAAAACGCCAATGCCAATCTTCTTATTATGCCGGCTGATCCCGCCAATCTTTCGCTTCGCATCGTGAAGGGGCGCAAGAAGAAAAAAGACAATGTCCCGCCGGATCTTCCCGACGCCGAATTCGGTACATACGACGTGCAGGGCTGGGGCGCGTTTGGGCAGGGGACCGCGGCGGTGCCCACCCCAACCGCCATCTACGCCAGCGAAACCGCCTTGCCATATAATGCCGAAATGATTCTTTATCCCTACCCGACAAAACAGCCGCCATCGCTGTCCGTCACGAAACTTAGGGTTGAAAAGAAAGGGAAAGAAGTGCCCTCTGCCGATGCGGTCGGTTTGAAGGTAACGCGGGAAGGGGAGACGGACTGTTTGCTCATTTCGCATGAAAAGGCCGGCTGCAAATTGTATGGGGATATCGAGTTTGACGGAAAAGTAGCCTGTCTCAGGGAAACCGGCGAAGGCCGCATTAAATCCATGTCCATAGTCGACGGCAAAAGGCTGGCCCAAAAGCAGCGGACATTAATAGAAAGCAGCGGCATTCTCGATGCTCTGGACGTTCAATTCGCGAAAAATATCCTTAAAATATCCCTGTCCAATCCCCACCAAGTGGAAAAACTTTCCATTTACGCCCCCAAAATAACCGCGGTTGAACTGAATGGTGTGGCTGTTTCCTTTAAAAGAAACGGCGACAGTATTTCCGTAACTCCGGTTCATTTGGACAATGTTACTACGGCTCGTGAGAAAAAAGATGATAACGAGAAAATAATCATTGCCTCTTTCAGAGATGGGCGAGTTTATAGTGAATTTACCGGCAAAGCAGGAATCTGCATCGAAGTGCCCGCCGCAGCCAGCCCGGGCCAAAGCCTGTCTGTAAAGGTTACTTTTTATAACATCTCTCTGCCGCGGAAGGCCAAGGTCAAAGTGAATCTCAGTCTTCCGTTTATACCAGGCCAGAAAAGTCCTTCGCAGGCAAAGATTTCCGATAGCCCATGGGTGTTTGATGCGCCACATGAAGGGGGCAAATTAACCAGAACTTTCCGGGTAAAATTAATAATGACCAAGTTGGCTGATGCGGTGAGAGATCGCGAACTGGCTGTTCTGGTAGAGGCTCGGTCTTCCGTAGAAGGCAAAGTGATATCCAGCCTTCAGGCCCATGGCGGATTAAACGTCAACAGTGCCAAGACGGTTGATTTTGTGAATTTTCACAATGATGACACAAAAGGCCTTGAGACACACAATGTCGAGACGCGTGTACATAGCAAAAAGAACGGGAATTTCGGCGGCTGCGTGGGTAATTATGTTACGTGGGAGTTTACCGCGCCGAAGGCTGGGGATTATATTCTTGCCGTAAACGTAATGGCTGGCGGAGAGAGGAAATGCTGTCTAAGTTGTGAGATCAACGGAGCAAAGGTACAACTCCCGGAAATTTCTGCGCCTCGTGCGGGCAAAAAACAAGAATTCTATCTGCTTAATCTTCCGGCGGGGAAAGTCAAATTCAGGTGGGAAGCGACAGCCGGCTGGAGTTATATCCGCGGCGCGAAGCTGATCGAATCGAATAAAAGCTGGTTGCCCAAAAAAGACCTTCGGGAACCGGGAAAAATCCTGCCCCAAGCAGCCGTTTCGCCAAAACCCGACAAATGAGAGTGGGTGCCAAAATGAAAAACAGATGCGATAACAAGCAAGAGTTTATTTGCATGTCGCGGCCCGTGCGCGGTTTTTCCCTCATAGAGTTGCTTATTGTAATTGCCATCATTTCTTTGCTGGCGAGCATTCTGCTGCCGTCGTTGAGCAGGGCGAAGGAACTTGCCATGCGAACTGTCTGCAAAAGCAACTTCCGGCAATTGGGGTTAGGTTTTGCCATGCTCGCAAAGGACCTCAAAAGAAAAACACCACAATCGGACAACGCCTTTTACTGTTACGATGCTTACAAATCCAGCCGCTGGGCACAGCAGGGATTACTTTATTCTTCAGGGTATGTACAAGAGCCAAAGCTCTTCTATTGCCCCAACGATACCAAGACCGTTTGCCGGAACAACTGGGACGACCCGTCGGCGAGAAAGGTAACCGGTTATGTATTTCGCAAATGCAGTGCCCCGGGTTATGCGACAGGGAATCCTTACACAACACGCAATTACGGCCTGCCGTTTGGGCCTGCCGAGATTGCCATCATGGCCGACAGGCCCTGCTACAGCGAGTGCTGGCACGGAGATGGATATAACGTACTTTATCTGGACGGCCATGTGTTCTGGCTGAACGACGGGGACCACTCCATAAGAGATTCCTGTCCGAACTGGCACGCCGAGAATCTCTTCGAAGCCGCCGATAGCGAATGACGGTGGAGGTTGACGCACCGTCGGGACAAATATCCGTCAATTCCGACGCTACTTTGCACTCTCTATCTGCAAAGATTTCACTGCCTTGATGCCTTTTTCAATATACGGTTCATATTTGAAATCTGAGCCTCTTGCCTTCTTTTGCCAGGTGAAGGAATTTCGCTTAGGTACCCAGCCGGTACATGTTACAGGCCCGTCGAAGAATTTTTTCGTCGCAACTTTCGCCTCGTTAAAAAGCGCCAGAGCCTTTGCCGCTATCCCAACGGAGTTCAGCAGCATTCGCCGGCCCGGCTACAAGCCCGACCACAGCCGACAACATCAAAATTCCTGCTAACCTTCTCATTTTACTTCTCTTTCCCTGCCACCATTGACAGTTTTGTTTTTTTTCGTAACATCCTTGCCCCGACAAAACTGACCGCCACGTGCATAAAGATGACTGTGAAGCCTTTGTAATTCTCCAGGGCAAGGCGGAAATGGAACTGAACGGCAAACAATATCCTCTCACCACGGGCGATATATTTGTGGTTGAGCCGGGCGAAGACCATCACCTGATCTCAGATGAGAACGACCCTTGCGTCAATCTGTGGCTGCATGCTGGCCCACAATACCATCCAGATCAGAGAACCTGTTGATCTTTGAATCGCAACGTAACAAGCCACACTTCCAACTCGGCGGCATGAAAGAATGACCGCAGTAGTTTCGGATGCAGACGGGGCTGGCCGATGGACCAGTCGAACTCCAAGGCATGATACCAGAGCATCGCCAATCGTGACAGGAATGGCAAAAAGCCAGTATCTGTCCCTATTATCCATTAAATTAATTACAAATTATTGTAATTTTATGTTGTAATTTATTCTAACTTAGGTTAAATTATGGTGAGACAAATGACTATCAAACAAAAACAAATTGCCGAGAAGCTTAACGTATCTATTTGCACGGTCTCCCGTTCATTGAGAGGCCTGCCCGATATCCATCCCGATACCCGCAAAAAAGTTGTCGAAATGGCTTCCGAATTGGGTTATCAGCCGAATTTTCGTCGGCAGAGCTCAGCGGCTACGGAGAAACTTGTTACGTTCGGTGTAATTGTTTATGAGGCTTCAGATCGCGTTAGTGACCCCAGTTCGGGGGCTAATCATATGCTTGTCGGAATCGGCAATGCCGCCTCGGAATTGGGCGTTTCCCTGGACATCCGTTTTATTACGGAGGACTTAGCCTATAAGGTTACCGATTTGCGAGAACAATTCCCGGCAATGCGGGCCGGGATGATGTCCGGCCTGATTCTGGTCTACGATTGTCCGCACGAGATGTTACGGGAATTCAAGAAGCAGTTGCCCTGCGTAACTATCCATCATCCGCATTTGGGCCTTGGTATCGATTGCATCGATAACGGCCAGGCCGACGGTGTTGGCGAGGTTTTGGAACACCTTTATGATCTGGGGCACAGGCGGATCGGCTTTTTTTCCCTGCCGAGGATAGTTGGCACTGCATGGCTGTTTCCCCGTTTTTCCGGCTATATGCGTGCAATGAGGCGGTTGTCCCTGCCTCTGGATACTTCCCTTGTGTACAATGTTTTTGACCCCTTGATCGAGAATGATGAACTGGCCGATGCGATAGTCGAGCATTATCACCAGGGCGTTACCGCCTGGATATGTGCCGATGGTGGTATTGGACACAGGATGTATCCATACCTGGTTTCCAGGGGGCTTCGCATTCCGCAGGACATCTCGCTGGCGGGCTTCAACGGCCTGACGGTATCTGGTAAGCCTATGTTTACCAGTGTCCGCCTGCCATTCGAACAGATGGGAGCAACAGCCGTCAAGCAAATGCTCTATCGGATAGAACATCCCGACGAACCGGCAAGTCATATCCTTATCGGTTGCGAATTCGTCAAAGGCGAAACCACAGGACCGCCCCACGGAGCAGACCAGATTAATAAATAACTGAAAACAACGACAACAAAGAAAAGAACCGGAGCATATTGTACTTGAACCAGAATTGTTCTTAAGGCATCGACGAAAGGAGAGTAACGAGAAAGGCGTATACGAACAGGTGAAAAGGATATGGATGACCGGAGCTTAAATGGCAAGATCGTTTAACTTTTGAAAAAGGTACTCTAACAGAAGGAGAAAGAAAATGAGCAAGCAGAAACTATTGATGAGTATTTTGGTTGCGCTGGTGTTAGTGTTCGGTGTAACCGTACCGGTGGAAGCCAATCTGGTGCTCAACGGTGATCTGGAAAGTGGAACCGGCAGTCCCGACAACTGGACATTCCTGAATACGGCCGGTGGTGGCAACCATAATGCCGTCGGTACGTGGGATACCAGCACATCTGTGTCCCCAACCCACAGCTATAAGATGTCAGCGTCAGCCTCTGGCTGGTACGGAAGAGGCTCGTTCACTTCCGACAAATTTGTTGTTACCCCAAGTACGACATATACGCTGACTTGCCAGCGGAAGGTTGATATGACGGGCGGATCGGCGCATATCGCGATCCGCTATTTCCAGGCGGATGGTACATACATCACTCAAACTACCGTGGGTTCGGAGAGTTCCACCACTTGGGCTC
>JAIORC010000109.1 GCA_021108335.1 Phycisphaerae bacterium | reverse complement strand
CTGTGTTTTCAGAAAGGAGCATTGTAGTGGAAGTGCGTCGATTTTTCTCGGTGGCGTTGTTTGCAACGTTACTGTTGATAACAAGCGTAAGCCCGATTGTTGCCGAAACCTCCCAAACTGATCCTGCGGTGAAGTTGCTGCTTCAGGCACAACTGCAATTCCAGAATCAGGCATTCGTTTCCGCTCGTGCGAGTTTGTGGAAGGCATATCAGAAGCGTTCGGAGCTTTCTGCTCCGCAGCGCAAGATGCTTGCCGAGCGTTTAGGCGAGGTTGATCGGGCTATTGAGGGAAAAGTTGTTGCCCAGGCGGTTTATGCAATGGCTGCCAAGGCTATGCAGGTCAAAGACTGGCAGCTTGCCAGGGACGGTTTCGCCAAAGCGGCGGTTTCGCCATATCTTTCGGCGGGGATTCGTCGTCAGGCAAGGGATCAAATGGCTGCCGCGGAGAAGCAGGCTGCTGACGATCTGCACTCGAATGGCGTACCCTCGCCGGTTATAGCCAGTGGGGCAATTGCTTCCGAGTCGAAAGAGTTCGATGAGCCTGTAGCGGTTCTGGCCAGGAATGATGAAGCGAAATCCGACCAGGTGCCCGCTATTATGCCTGCGAAGACGACGAAGAAACTTGCAACGTCTCCGGCGGTGGAAGACAAAAAATCAAAAAAGTCAGCCGGGAAGGCTGCCAAACCCGCCGGCGGCGCCATGACGGAGCTTCAGGCAAAAAAAATCAACGCAGGGAAGCTTATTGCCCAGGGCAAAGATGCTTTGAACAAGAAGCAGCCGTCCAAGGCGGTTCGATATTTTGAACGGGCATTGCGGTTGGATCCAGATAACGAATCTGCCCGACGGATGTTGGATTTTGCCAGACAACAGACAGCGCAGACGGGTGAAAGTTCGATTTTATCCGATTTGGCCAGGCAGAAACGTGTTGCCATAGAGATGGCCAAGCATGACATGCAGGATGCCATGAAACGCTCCATGGAGTTGATGGCCGATCCCGAGCACAAAAGCACCTTCGATGAAGCCGAGCAGGCAGCCAAGGTTGCCCGCAATGTCTTGCAGGATAACAAGTCGCTGTTTACGGTGAACGAATACCGTGAAAAGCTGGCGAAGATCGACGATCAGATAAGCTGGATTCGCCAGAAGTGTGAAATCTGGAATAAAATCCAAGTCAAGGCCGCGTACGACAAAGTGCTGCGCCTTCAGACAACACGCCAGGTAAAGACAAAGCTTTTAAAAGCCCAGAAAATTGGCGAGTTGACCAAGCGGGCAGACGCCCTCCAGAAAAGCGGGAAATACCAGCAGGCGTTGCGGGTTTTGCAGCAGATTATCGAGTTGGATCCGGATCATCCCTGGGCAGACAAGACTGCATTTGCTCTTCGGTCGATCATTTTGATCGAGTCGCAAAAGAAGATGTCCGATGCCAAGAAGCACGAGCTAGCAAAGCTTTCGGCGGCTATTCGAGGGTCTGAAATCCCCTGGTATGACAAAATCCGCTACCCAAGTAACTGGAAGGCATTAACCGCAAGACGGAAGCGATATAGTGCCGGCGGAACCGATTCGGAGGAAAATCGTCGGATTGAGCAGAAGCTCAATCAGCGGTTGACAAATGTCAATCTGGTCGACGTGAGATTTCAAGATGCCATAGACTTTATCCGTGAGCATACCGATGCGAACATCCACGTTAACTGGAATGTCCTGAAAGCTGAAAATGAGGAGATCGAAGACAAGAAGGTTACAGTTCGATTCAGCAATGTGCCGGCAAAAACTGTTCTGAACACAATTCTCAAAGATGCCGGTGGCGGAGATTTGAATCTTGGGTATGTGATCAATGAAGGCGTGATTGAAATTTCAACGCAGGAAAAGCTCAATGATATGACTTATCCTCGCGTGTATGATATTCACGACCTCTTGGTACGTATACCCAATTTCGTCGGCCCGCGCGTTGACCTCGAGGCGATTGGTGAAACCGATACTTCCTCAACCACTGACAGTGGTAGCGGTGGCAGCAGCACCCTCTTTCCTGAGGATGGTGAAGGTGAACGGCCTGCTGCCGGGGAAGATGATATGCCGACTCGTGAAGAGAAGGTTAAAACCCTTGTGAAAATGGTTAAGGAGACTATTGAGCGTGATTCGTGGTATCCCGATGGGACGGCGGCGATCAATGAGCTCAATGGTAGCCTGGTTATTACGCAGACTGCTAAAAATCATCGCGCGGTGAGGAAACTCATCAGTCAATTACGTGAAAGTCGTATCATTCAGGTTTCGATTGAAGCAAGATTTATCACCGTCAATACCGGCTTCCTCAGCCAGATTGGCGTGGACTTGGACATGTATTTCAATATCGGTTCGAAGATTGGTGCCCCTGGGGCGTATGAAGCCCTGCCGACCGGTGCTACCGCGCCGCTGTATGGTATCGATCCGGTTGACGGAACGGGTTATCCATATGGCCCGCCGCTGGGTTGGGGAGCGACCACAACCGATCCGTATACAGGGGCAAGGGTTCCTGTACACGGCCTGAGCACCTGGAATGGTGCCGGTGCCCGGGCACAGCGTCAGATGGCCAACTTCTCGCCTATCGGCGTGCAGAACTCCAGTTCCAGTTTTGCCAACCTGCTTGGATTGCAGACCAACGTTCCTGGCGGTGGAATTGGAACGTTGATCGGTGCGGGCAATTCGGCGATGTCGATTGCGGGCACATTCCTGGATGACATCCAGGTGGATTTCCTGATTCGGGCGACGCAGGCCCATGCGTCGAGCAGGCTGTTGACTGCCCCACGGATTACGTTGTTCAACGGCCAGCGTTCGTATGTGAGTGTTGCGACTCAGCAGGCGTATATTGCTGGTCTGGAGCCGCTTGTGGCTGACAACGCGACTGCGTACAGGCCTATTGTGTCCTACGCTCCCAGCGGAACCATGCTGGACGTGGACGCGACGGTTTCACATGATCGGCGATATGTAACTCTGACGCTTCGGCCTCAGGTCGTAACGCTGAATATCTCCCAAGCAGCCGGCAGCGTCGGTGGTATCACTTATTCACAGGGTATCGGCTTGCCGAATATCACGTTGCAGGATCTCCAGACTACGGTTTCTATCCCGGATGGCGGCACCCTGCTGATTGGCGGGCAGAAACTCTCCGGTGAAATTGAGCGTGAAATGGGTGTCCCGGTAGTCAGCAAGCTGCCCATTATCAACCGGGCTTTTACTAACAAAGGCAAGTTACGCGACGAGCAGACACTGTTGGTTCTCGTCAAGCCGAGTATCCTGATTCAGGATGAGTTGGAACTTGATCCGACGTTACGCACCGAGGTGCCGGCCCACGATCATGGCTTCAGCTATTAAAACCGGTTACAAATGTTGATTCACGGGTCGTTTGTCATAAAATGGCAAACGGCCCGTTTTTTTTCCAGGAGTTGAAAATGAAACGTCTGCTTTTGGTTGCAATCATGGCGATTTCGCTTTTTGTAGTTGGAGTTGCGGCGGAATCAAAGGAATCGCGGAAATCCACCGGTGCTGCCGAAGTTCGCTCGCCCGCTTCAGGCTCCCCCAAGGCCGCTTCCGGCAAAAACACCAAGGGTATTATTCGCTTCCCGCACCTGGTGATAGATCGCAAAGCCCGGGAACTGAGGCTTGAGGCGACGGTGGTCAAGGCTGAGTATATGCTGGAGTTTCTCTTGTGTACAGCCGGCGGCAAAGAGTACGAAAGCCTCATGTCCACCAAGGCCAAGCCGTGGCAGGTTCATGCGGGTTTGCTGGCGTTGGGATTACACCCCGGCAAGCCGGGTGGGTATGCCGGCGACACCTATGTTCCGCCACGCGGGGCAGGCCTGAACATCGTCCTGAAATGGAAGGACAAAAAAACGGGACAGCCCCAGACCGCCACCGCTACCGATTGGCTGAAGCTCAGCGGCAAAGGAGCCAAAAAGGTCAAGCCGAAGAAGTGGATTTTCGTTGGATCGGAGGTTATGCCGGACGGGTCGTATTGGGCGGACAGTACCGGAGAGATTATCGCGGTGGCCAATCTCGCCTCGGCGGTCATAGACGTGCCGATGGAAAGCACAAAGGCCCTGAAGCACCGGGAATTTGTCGTTAACGCCAAGGCTGTGCCGCCGGTGGGAACCAAAGTGCAAATTGTAATATCGCCTTGTCGCGGAGCCGCCAACGCGCCACACGCCCGCAGCTTTCTGGATATCGATCCGTTGGGCAGAATGATTATCGACGGCAAAAAAATCGAAATGCCCAATTTACGCCGCTGGGCCGGCGATTACATGAAGAAGCACAACGAAGGGATGGTTGTGATTCGCTCGGCTGCCAAGGCGCTGTGCTGTTACGGGCCGATTGCGGCGATGGAACTGAAACTCGGAGGCGTTTTCGACATGGAGTTCGTTACGATGGAACTGGAATCGCCGTTGCTGCCTCGCACGCCGCAACAAGCCAAGGCTGCCCTGGAGGATTGGAAAAGCCGATTTGCCAATCCTCAGGACCAACTTCGTGATCCGGGCAAGGAAGTCCAGGCGACTTTGCGGGAGATACAGCGCCGGCGGGCGGAGCTTAAGCGGCTTGACGGTCTTTTGGTCGGGTACGACAAGTCTCTGCGGGAAGCGTTGGAGGCATATAATAAAACGCCCCGCAAGCGACCGATGCATTTCGACGAGGTAGAAAAATGATTGCCGCCGCCGAGCCATCCGGCCTGGCCAGCGAGAAACCGCCCGTTGCCGGAGGGGTAATCCGCGGTTTGTTGAGTCGGGATGGGTGGGCGATGTTGGCTGCCGTCGTGGCGACCATGATTGTGGAGTGGGGCGTTTTTTTGACCGGCCGGTGTTGCGGGGTCGTTTTTCGGGAATCATTGCTGGCGGCATTGGCGGCAACGGCGTTGTGGCTGGCGATAGGCCCGGGGTGCTTCGGTGCGGGTGCTTCTTCGGCGCTGTCCGCTTTTATTCGCGGGGGCATAGTTGCCGATGCCACGGCAATAAATCTGTTGGGATTCTGGCTGTTGAGCCTGGGAGGTGGCGATTTCGGCGGTCTTGGGTTTGTCGGCGTGGTAAAGGTCTATTGCGTTTGTGCTTCGATGGCGGTGCTGGGTGTGGCGGTGGTGTGCCTGGCGCGTCGATGGGTATGGCGGGCCTGCCTGGCGGTAACGTGCGGGCTGGTGCTGGTCGTAGCGATGGCTTCGCCGTTGTGGATCAGTGCGTGGATCGGTGGAACATCCAGCCCTGCCACCCAGGAATTGGTAACATGGGCGGTGCGAATCAATCCGTTTTACGCAATCGCCGACGCGGTTGTGGAAGAAACGGGATTTGTCTGGCATAGCTGGGGATTGATGTACGACTGGTCTCGTGTGGGGGAATACGTGAATCCCGCCGGCGGTGGATGGTGGCAAACCTGCCTGCTATACCTGCTGGCGGCGGGGGGCTGCGGCGTGGTTTCGTTGTTGCGGTATCGGGTCTGGCCGCCGAAACCTTAGGGAATCTCGCGGTGGCGCTATTTCTGGTCCCGATCGAATGTGTGATTCGGGCCGGTTCGATCCGGGTAGCCGTCATACGGCGGCAGGATTTCCGTTGCGGTGACATGCCCGTCTCCGAAGAGGATATTCCAGCGGTATTTCCCGCCGGTATTATGCCAGATGTATTTTTTAAGCCCCTCTTTCGCAGTATCAAAATTGGCGGATGTTATATCGGCAGCCAGGATGGCGCCGTATTCGGCCATGATGACCATCTTGCTGGGGGAGGCTATTTGTGTAAGTTTGATTCCATTGCCCAGGCCGTCATTGAGAGAATCGTAGCTCGTGGGGTTGTTGCTTTCATAGCTGGAACCGCAAATTTCATATCCGCTTTTTGAACGGCTTTTGGCGTCGGAGGGGCATTGAGCGATTTTTACCTCGGCATTTTTTTGAAATGGGCCGCCCAGATATGGGTTGAGATATCGCAGGTCAGCCCCCATTTCCTGGAGAACCGCGGCAGTATGGCCGTCTTCGCCTTCGCCACTTCCGGCTTTGCCCAGCCATGTAAATTCAGTATGTTCCGGTCCAAGAGTAGGCAGTTCAATAATAAATGGCGGGAAATAGGCGTTATTACTCGTCAGGTACATGCGAATCCCCGAATTTATATGGTGGAGATTGCTCTGGCAGGAGGAGCTGGCGGCGAAGTCTCTGGCTTTTGTTATCGCCGGGAGAATAATGCCCACAAGAAGAGCAATAATAGCAATAACCACAAGTAATTCTATAAGGGTAAACGCCTTGGCGCAATGGCTTGGACATTTCCGTTTTGTCATGATTTGAGTATCAAACACTTTTTTTCTCTCGCGTATAACCAATAAATGATGGAATTAATCGCCCCGCCCCGCCCTTGGGATAATTCGGGCAGGCCCAAGAATGCAGTGTAGCATTTTCGCCAAGTCGCTGGCAAGAAAATTTCCGGCAAATGCGGCAGTGATGCGGTGGAGTTTGGCAAATTGTTTTGTGAAAAAGACGAGAAAATGCTATAATAATTCCGATGATTATTACAATAGATGGGGTATATCCCCGTTAGTGTAGATAGATATAGTCGAGTGTCTCTGGGGCTGCTATATTGGACAAGGAGTTTGTGCCATGAAACACATTAAAGGCAACTGGGGTTTCATTCATAAGTATGGGTTGTTTGTAGCGCTGGCGGTTGTAGCCTGTTCCTGGGTTTATGTGTTTGCTTCGAGCATCCCCATCCAGTCAGACAATCCCAGACCCACGGAATCGTTTCGTAATACGATGACGGTTACCGGTGCGAGGAAACGGATTCACTCGACCCGGCAAACGGGCTCTACCCAGGCCAGGCCCATTGCCGTTACGACCAGGCCGCTTACCAGAGAGCAGAAAGACCATGGTACGGAGCCGCCCGGGGCGGGAGCAGCCGGTCTGATCAGGATATATTGCGGACAACTGACCAAAGGCGGCATGCCATATTCAGTGTACATGAACTTCCGAAAGGTTGACGCAGGTGCGTTCAGATTTGGGTCGCCCAATACCGAAAATGGTCGATTCACTAATGAAGGGCCTATGGTAGAGTTGAATCAGACAATCTTTTATATAGCTGAAACCGAGGTAACCCAGGAGCAGTACGAAGCTGTTATAGGTTCCAATCCCTCCTACTGGCGGGCACGGCCCGACCCCGTGATGCCGGCCAAATGGCGTGGGGAAAATGAGGAAACGTTCACCCTCAAGTTTCCGGTAGATCAGGTAAATTATACCCAGGCATTTGATTTTTGTGATCCGCTGGCTGGTACGGGATATATGACCACCAGGGTGCTGCAGCTTCCGCAGAACCAGACCTATAGAACCTGGACGTGCGCGCTGCCATCCGAGGCCCAGTGGGAATTTGCCGCCCGGGCACGCTGTAAGCCAACGTCGAATCAGGTGCCATTTTTCTTCGGTACCAACGAAAGCTCGTTGGACATCTATGCCTGGTACGCGGATAACAGTGGTAACAAGGTAGGTCTCGATGGCAGCGAGGATCCTCAATCCACTCACCTTTGCGTAAAGGACTCAAGGCTTCCGGCGAATCACTTTGAAAACAAGAACCTCAAAAGGCAATATTTTAATCTAAGGCATATGTATGGAAATGTTTGGGAATGGTGCTATGACAGGTACAGGGCGGATGTCCATTCAATTATCCCGGCTGGGGCAATTGATTGGGTATACTTAAACGCTCTCGGGCTGCCTGGAACCCAAGGTGTAGCTCGTGGCGGCAGCTGTCATGATCCATGGCGGTATTGTCGTTCCGCCACCCGCATAGGACTACCAAATAATGTAGAGTATATAGATGTGGGCTTCCGGCCAATCATATCTCCGTAACCGGCAGGACTTGCTTACGCATACAAAAACTCCCGTTCGGATTCGTTCGGGAGTTTTTCTTTTGTTTCCTGGTTTGATGCTGAGTGGCGGCAGGATCAGTTTGTCTGTGTGCCTGGCGGCATTTTGCCGAGTTGTTCCGCCAGTTGCCGGACGGCCTTGCCGCGATGACTGATGTCGTTCTTTGTCTCGGGGGACATTTGCGCGGTAGTACAGCCCTTTTCAGGTACGAAAAACAGCGGATCATAGCCGAAGCCGTTTGCCCCCATCTCCTCAAAGCCGATTTGCCCTTCGATGGCTCCCTTCGCCTCGAGCAGAATTTTATCGCCGTCAGCCAGTGCGAGGTGGCAGACGAAGCGGGCGATACGTTTTTCTTCCGGTATGTCGGCGAGGGCTTCCAGGAGTTTTGCGTTGTTGGCCTTGTCGAGGATTTCCCGGTTGGCGGCGGGTTCGCAGCGGTCGGAGGCGTAGCGGGCGCTGAATACACCCGGTGCTCCGTCCAGGGCGTCCACGACCAGGCCGGAATCGTCCGCTAAACACCACAGGCCGGTTGCGTTTGCGTAGTAGCGGGCCTTGTGGCGGGCGTTTTCTCCGAAGGTCGCCCCGTTTTCCGCAGGTTCGGGTACGTCCGGCCAATCGTCCAGGCCGATAACGGAAATGCCCAATGCGCCCAGTACCGCGGCAATTTCCCGAATCTTGCCGGGATTACGCGTTGCCAAAACCACCGTTCGAGACATGGATGCGTCTCCCGTAATTACCGCCAGCTTCGGTGTTGGCGAATGGGCTTGCCGACCGGTCGCTGTGGTGAGGCGGGACGTGTTTTTCGCGGTTTGGCGGACTTTTCCTTTCGGCCGGGAATTTCCGTAGCGTATGCCTTACGCATTTTGGAAACGAATTTTTTCTTCTGGAAGTCGTACTCCTTCGTTGCGTCCGTATTGCCGCAAACCAGCAGAGGAGAATATTCCTGGAGTAGGCGGTCCATTTCTTGTGAGAGAATAATCTTCTTGTCGATAAAACTGGGGCTTTTGCTTTGCGGATGGCGAATCTGGACTTTGCGGGTTTCCATCGCCGATTTCGGAAATGCTCCAAGAGTAACGCCGGACTTGGCCGGGCTGTGATAATAATAGGCTTCTTTACCCTGTTGGCGGAGCTTGCCGCACAGTTCTACGGCGCGTCGTTTTCGCCCGAAGTAATCCTGGCTGGGAATATCAAAAAACACCGCTACGACAACGGTGTAATAGGCATTCTTTGGTGCGTTGGCAAGTTTCCACTCTTCCGGGCCTTTCGGGTCTTTATCCGGCAGCCTGATAGCCATGGCCTTGCCAAAAACCGCCGCGCCGACTTTAGTCTTAAAAGCCCTGGCCCGGTCAACACGCCTCTGTGCATTGGCCTTGGTGGAGAAATGCCCCCAGTACAGGCCGCTGTGGTTTTCTTCGTGGATTACAAACAGGTCGTCCCAGTTGGTGGCTTCTTTTGCCTGCTTCAGGTGGTCGTCGGCATTTTTAATGTGGAGGTCAGGGTTTTTATGCAGATATAACAGGATCGAATAGTTGCCTTTGGGATTCCCGCCGAGAGACGAGCCGCCGTGATTTATTTCTTCGCAACCGCTCGCCGCCAAACCAACCACTACCACCAATCCCAGCATAGCCCATCGCATTGTCGTGTTTCCGTTCATTGTCTGTCCTTATTGGATAGCTTCTTTTTGGAGCCGCAGTAATTGTTTAATGCCTCGTTTACCAAGCCGGATCATCTCGGCCAATTGTTCATCGTCAAACGGCACGCCTTCGCTGGAGCCTTGAAGCTCGACGAATCGGCCTCGATTTGTCATGGCGATGTTCATATCTACGTCGGCGCGGGAATCTTCCTCGTAGCAGAGGTCCAGAATAACCTTGCCGTCGACGACGCCAACCGAAACCGCCGCCACTGCGCCCGCCAGTGCTCCGCGGGTAATTCGCCCCGCGGTTACGCCCTTGCGGACTGCCATCGCCAGTGCGACTTGCGCGCCTGTAATCGCAGCCGTGCGCGTTCCGCCGTCGGCTTCCAGGACGTCGCAGTCCAGATATATTGTATTATCGGCTAATTTCTCGAAATTCACCACGCTACGGAGCACCCGCCCGATCAGCCGCTGGATTTCCACGCCTCGCCCGTCGGGCTTTATGGCGGGTCGGCGTTTTCGTTGGGAGGTGCTTGCCGGCAGCATGCCGTATTCCGCCGTAAGCCAGCCCAAGCCGGCGGACTCCCGCCATCTGGGAACGCCCGGTTCGATGCAGGCGGTACAGATTACGCGCGTACCGCCCATTTCGATAAGGCAACTACCGTCGGCGGTGCCTACGAACCCCGGTGTGATAGTAACCGGCCGAAGCTCATTTGCCCGCCGCCCGTCGATTCGTTTCGATTTAGCCATGCCGATAGTGTATCATCCCGGCAAAGCAGTTTCCACCAATGACCAAGGTCTAATGACTAATGTCTAATGCCCGGTGTCGGATGTCGTAGAGTCATCTGGATGGCATGGCTTGCTTGCAAGCCATGTGTTTTTACCCGTTTTTTGTAGGCCGGGTCTTGACCCGGCGATAAGAAGGCGACAGCCTTCTTACATGGAAATCCCTCCGATAACACGTCTCTGGGGAAACGTGTTTTTCACCGCTGCTAATCCGAATTGGACGAACTTGTTGCATGTGCCATGCAATTGCCGGGTCAAGACCCGGCCTACCAGAAACGGTGGCTTCGCGACAGGCCGGCGGTAAGGGAATTTGTAACGAACCCCCTGGGGGGCACCCGACACCCGGCACCCCACCATGTTTGCAGAAGCATGTTTTGCCATTCATCATGGCGACCCCTGGCGGTGTCGCCATGCCACCCAATTTTTAGACATTAGACATTAGGCATTAGTCATTGCGTGGGCGCTTGCACCCACGCGTTTCTCTACTCAATGCCGCCGTCGGCTAACAGGGCGTTCAGCAGTGTTCGCTGGAAATGCAGGCGGTTTTCAGCTTCGTTGAGAATGTGCGTCGCGTTGGCTTCGAAAATCTCGTCGGTGATTTCGTAGTCCCGATAAGCCGGCAGGCAATGCAGCACGATCGCGTTGTCCGGTGCCTTCGCCAGCAGTTCCGCGTTTATCTGGAAGCCTTTGAAGGCGTCCACACGCTGGGCCTTTTCTTCTTCCTGGCCCATGGAAACCCACGTGTCGGCGTAGATGACGTCGGCGTTTGCGACAGCCTTATCCGCATCGTGAATCATTTGGCAGTCGGCTTCGGGGTGTTCGAGGAGGAGTATCTCGAAGAAAGATTCCTCCAGTTGATAGCCTTGCGGGCATGCGAGGACGAATTTCATGCCCAGCTTTATGCAGGCCACCGCCAGGCTTCGCGCGACGTTGTTGCCGTCGCCCACAAACACCAGCGTTCGCCCGGCGAGGTCGCCGAAGTGTTCCTTGACGGTTACCATATCCGCCATCGCCTGGCAGGGGTGGCAATAGTCGGTCAGGCCGTTGATTACCGGCACGGACGCGTACTCGGCTAATTCTTTTATCACATCGTGGCTGAATGTCCGGGCCATGATCCCGTCGCACATCCGCCCGAGGACGCGGGCGACGTCTTTGACGCTTTCGCGCTGGCCGAGGCCGACGGTCATCTGGTCCAGGTAGGTCGATCTGCCGCCAAGTTGCGTCATGGCGACCTCGAAGCTCACCCGCGTTCGCAGCGAGGGTTTCTCGAATAGCAGCGCGAGGGTTTTTCGCGGCAGGGTGGTCGCGCCGGTCCCGGCAAGGTATGCGGGCTTTTCGGCGATTGTCCGGTCGATAAGGCCCGATAGTTGCGGGCCGGTGAAATCCGAAAGTTGTATAAAATTCTTTATCATGGTTTTTGTCGCTCTGTTATGAGGTGCCGCCGGCTCAGGCGTTGCCGGCAGTTGAGTCCGCTTCGGCGTCGGGCAGAATCAGCGTGCCGTTGCCCTTGTCCGAAAAGATTTCCAGCAGCAGCGAGTGCGGGAATCGGCCGTCGATAATAGTAGCCTTCTGCACGCCGCCTTCCAAAGCCCGCAGACAAGCGCCGACCTTCGGCAACATGCCCGCGGAGATCGTGCCGTCGTCGATCAGCTTTTTGATTTCGCCAGTCGTTATCGACGAGATGACGCTGTCCGCATCGTCCACGTCCTGCCGTATGCCGTGCGTGTCCGACAGCACCACGAACTTGGCAGCCTGCAGCGACGCGGCGATTTCTCCGGCGGCGGTGTCGGCGTTGCAGTTGAGCCGCTGGCCGGTCTTGTCTCGCGCCAGCGGAGCGATTACCGGAACCGTGCCCGCCTCGCAGAGAAGCTCGATCAAATGCGAATTGACGGAAGTGATACGCCCGACGAAGCCGAGGTCGATTTTTCGCCCGTCCTCTTCGAGATACAGCCGCTCGCCGATCTGCACGCAACTGCTCAAAGTGTGCAGGCCCATCGACGAACAGCCGAGGCTTTCTATCGTCTCGACGATGTCGCGATTGACCTCGTTGCACAGCACGTGCTCCACCACGGTCAGCGTTCGCTGGTCGGTATACCGTCGGCCCTGGACGAATTGCACCTCCAAGCCGCGATCTTCCATAGCCTGGGAAATCGCCTTGCCGCCGCCGTGAACGAGCACTGGGCGAATGCCCACGGTGCTCATGAAAACCACGTCGGTAAGGATCGCCCGCATGGCGGCGGGGTCGTCCATTATCGACCCGCCGAACTTGATCACGACGACCTGGCCGCTGTACCGCTGAATGTACGTCATCGCCTCAATAAGGGCGCTGGCTTTTGCAATAGCTTTATCCATGTCAAATTTCCATAA
>JAIORC010000318.1 GCA_021108335.1 Phycisphaerae bacterium | reverse complement strand
CGATCTTTCATGGCTACACCGCAAAAAACGCGGTGTTTCCATGCCACCCGACATCGTGGGAATTTGCAGGTGGCCATGAGGGTATCCATAACAGCCATGCTTCCCCAAGCAGAAGCATGGCCAGCGGCGAAGGGATTTTTGGTGGGAAAAAATTATGCGGAACAAGGAGAGTGTGTGCCGGGGCGATAACCGCCATGCCCCGACACACACAAGATGAAAAAAACAATTTTCAGAAAGCAGCCTCTAAAGCTAAGCCCGTCTCTTCCGTCGCAGAGCCAGTGGCAGCCCCAGCGCCAACAGCGCCATCGTCGCCGGTTCGGGAGTATAGGTGATCGTCATCTTGGGCGCGGTTCCGCCGCTGGTGTCGGTCGTGTCGAAACTAACCCTGCTGGTGCTGGAGGTAAAGATGACGAACCCTGCGTTAGTGGCGGTTCCATCCGCCCAGTCTTCCAGCGTATTGAGCATGGCGGCATTCGTAATCGTGAAGATGGCATTCGCTCCATTATCAGTAAGTGTTACCGTGCCTACCGCGGTGCCATTATAATCCGTTCCGGCGGTACTACAACCTGCCGAGCCGGCCCAGGCGGTGGAGGAATGCTGCCTGTTATTCCAGGTGCTTTCGCCGCTCACTACATCCAGTCCAACACCGCGACCTTCCACCCAGCCCGCGTTTGCCGGCAGTATCTCGTACATATAGACAACCATGCTCCCGGTCCCAATGCTATCGCTTTGATAGCTAAGCTCGATCTCGGCACCGGTGATATCCAGATTGCTAACGCTGCCGAGACTGGTGATGTCGAACCTGAGCAAGTTGTGGCTGGTGTTACGCATGACTGCTTCACCATAGGCACCCCAGTTGCGGTCCCTGTAGCCACTTTGATTAAGTAACAATGCGTCCTCGGTTCCGGTATAGCCGCCCACCCCATCCTGGAAGGTGGCGGTATCCGCCTGCAACACCGGGATCGACAGCATCAACACCGATGCGGCGAAAACTACGGTAAGTGTGCGTTTCAAAGTCATGGTTAACTCCTTTCTGAAATCCAGTTACCGACTCCTCTTATAGGAATCACGTTTTTCTCCTGGCTCGAACACGTTTATTCAAGCCAATTTTTCTTACTTGTGTGCCACTTCCAAACCACATCGTCCGTTCACCGACAAAACCGAATACGCTAAGTGAGATTCTAAAGAACTACTATCTTGTCGCATATATGCACTAAATGGATTGTATCACTAATTGGCATCGCGTCAAGATAAAAAACGGTTTTTTGAACCAGTTACACAATAAAGCCTCAGAGATTCCACAAGTATACTCCGGTAAAGCCTGCGAAAGCAAAGGTTTACGAGTGGCCGGTTTTAATTGCACAACAGCTTGGTGATGCGGAATATTTATCCCTCGCGATATTGTAATGGATGCGAAAAACGGCAGGAGAGTAACACATGCGTAGCAAAACGTTTGAGCGTGGATGTCCCACCACGGTTACTGATTTTGATTAGTCCGCAGGTCATGCAACTTGTTGCATAGCTGCGATTACTGATTTTGGTTAGTCCGCAGGTTATACAACTTATCGCATAACAATTTTCCGGCACATCTCTCCGTGATTCCTGTTATGCCGGGTGCCATGCTTCTGCTTGCAGAAGCATGCTGTATCGCAGCGATTCATGGCGACCCCTTCGGTGTCGCCATGCCACCCGACATCTGGTTTGGGTGGCATAGTCCCCCCCTTGGGGCAGGTCTGGGGACCATGTGTTTTCTGTTTCCCACGATATCGGGTGCCGTGGCGGGAAGCGAAGCGACAGCCACGAAAGATAGATACACGATGGCAGGTGGCCACGAAGAAGAATATCGCAGAAATTGTGAATCGATCTTTTCCCCAGGGGACCACCCGACATCGTGGGAATTTGCGAATAACAAACATGCTTCTGCAAGCAGAAGCATGGCACCCGACATGGAATGTAGGGTGGGTGCTTGCACCCACGCGGTGGGCAGAAAATTCAAGGTGTCGTTTTCGATGCGTTTGGTGGGGTTGTTTGCTGGGTTTTTGGCGGTGCGGTTACCAGGATTACGTCGCCGGGTTGGAAACCGAGTTCTCGCCCGACCTCGCCGCCCAGCAGCAGGACGGTTTTCTTTTTGCCGTTCCAATCGACCTCCTGCGTAGCCAGTTCGCCGCGATGCACTCTCGAGGTCATAGCCTGGCCGGCAAGCATCGTGCCGAGACGCTGCATCTTGTGCTCCTGGCCTTGCAGATGCTTTTGCGATTCATTAAAGTCGGCCTGCAGGCGACTCTTCTGGCCGCGTTCGACAATCCAAAGCCCAGCCATGGTCAGCACGATCACAATCAACAGCCCAACCACCATGTAAACAAATCGCATGTCAACCGCCGAAGCCGCCGTTTCGTTGTTCTCTTGTTCGTTCATTTGATTTTCCTTGGATTATTGGATATCCCGCGTGGTGGCCTTCCCAGGCCACCACGGTTTGTTCGTATTCCCAAGCGTTTTCGCGGCGGCCTGGGAAGGCCGCCGCGCGGAAATGAAAAATTCATTTCCGCATGTTTCTTCATGGCGAGACTTTCGGTGTTGCCATGATCAATTTCGTTCGTAATTTCTGCGTCTATCTTTCGTGGCTGTCGCTTTGCTCCCGCCACGGCACCCGATATCGTGGGAGGCAGAAAAACACATGGCTTGCAAGCAAGCCATGCCACCCAAACATCAGGCATTAGACATTGGTCATTAGTCCGTAGGGTGGGTGCTTGCACCCACGCGATTTCTACAAGTCCACTACTACATGCTTCTGCGAGCAGAAGCATGGCACCCGACATTAGACATTGGGCATTATTTTTTCCAGGGCACTTCGCCGAGGCTTCTTGCGATTCTTGCGGCTGCATCTGGTTCGAGGAAATCGCTGAAGTGCGGCAATGGCCTGCCCTTCTTTGAATAATAATAGCTCAGGCCGCGTTGAATCGCCAGGTTCGCCATCCAACTGTGTTTCTTGAACGGCAGAACACGCAGCCGCTTGATCGCACTCGGCATCGCGTAAAATTCATGAAACGCCGCCATCTGCGCGTGACGGAGTTCGTCTACACTCATCCGCTCCGGCCTGAAGCAGACGGTCGAGCCGTTGTAGCGGTCCCACTCGGTCGTCAGCAGCCGGCCCTCGGCTTTGTACTGCTCGAAGACGACCGTCCCGGGATACGGCGTGAGAATGATATAGCAGCTCATGCACAAATCCGCCCGCTGGGCGAAACGGACCGTGTCCATGCAGTCCCGCCAGTCGTCGGTATCGAAGCCGAAAATGAAACTGCCCCACAGGCTGATACCATATGACTGGATTTTCTTGATGCGGTCGATGTAAACGTCGGCGGAGATGAACTTTTTGCCCGCGCTGGCCAGCGTACCGGCTTTGGGACTTTCCAGCCCCAGTATCAGCCCGATGCAACCGCTGTCGCGCATCGCCGCCAGCAGCTTGTCGTTCCTGGCGATGAGAATATCGCATTGCGAGGCCCAGCGGATATTCAACGGCCTGATGGCTTCGAACAATTCCATCGCCCATTTCTGGTTGCCCGCGACGTTGTCGTCGGAAAAAATGAACACGCTGGAGTTGAAGTCCTCCTTGGCGGTGTGGATTTCCTCGACGATATCGTCGATGGCCCGCAGGCGGAATCTCCGCCCGAAAATCGCCGGTGTCGTGCAGAACGTGCACCCGTGCGGGCAGCCTCGCGTCGTCTGTATCGGGTTGAATACCAGGTAATCCTTCGGGTCCAGCAAATCCTTGCGTGGCGTGGCGATCGGGGTGTCGGGGTGGTCTTTCCAGTCGTAGATTTGCTCCGGGCAGCCGGCTGCCAGGTCGTTCAGAGCGTGGGGCAGCGTGCCCTCGGCGTCTCCCTTGCAGACGATATCGGCGTGCAGGAGGGCTTCGTCGGGCATGGCGGAGGGGTGGATACCCCCCAGGATAACCTTTACGCCAAGCGCGCGATACGCGTCGGCTAGTTCATACGCGCGGACGGCCTGGCCGGTCATCGTACCGATGCCCACGGCGTCCACACCCTCGGCGGTGGCTTCGTGGGGTTCGTCGGTGGTGTTCTCGTCGATAATTTCCACGTCCCAGTTCGGCGGCACGACGGCGGCGCATATCGTCAGGTTCAGCGGGGCGAAGAGGGCTTTGCGGGAGAACGTCATTTTCTGGATGATTCCCGGCAGCGTGATGGTCGAAAGTGGGCTGTGCGGATTGATAAGCCGAAGCTTCCACCGCTTCGGCTGCTTTGACGTTACCAACGATTCAATCACAGCCCGGCCCCTTTCGTGTTGTCCGGCGGTAATGTGCCGCTACTGGAAATAAATCTGCGAAATTGCCCAGGGTTCAGTTCCTGGCTTGACGACGGTAATGCGAATATAGCGGGCGGTTGTCGATGTAAGCAGGTTTATATAGGTAAACTTCCGTGTGCCCTGCGTGGTTATTTGCTGCGTGAAGTTTTTCCCGTCGCGGCTGGTCGCCAGGGAAATTGTCCGGGCAAAGCCGAAAGGCTTGTCGCCGTGCACCAGAACCACGGTGTTGAAAATGCAGGGTCGTTTGAGGTCTACCGTAATCGAGGTACCGCGATAGTTGCCCACAGTTTCGGCTTTGGTAATGGCAAGCCCGTCAATGGCTCCGCGCAGATTCTTGAACGTCCCGCCCTGACTGCTGATCCGCCAGACAAGGGGCAGGGAAATCGCATCACGATTCGCACGAGGCCCCAGCGGATTAAAAACCGGATCACACCCACAAAGCGGGATCATCACCACTACAGCAACCAGAATCCGCAAAAATATTCTACCATGTTTCGTACCCATCAAATCTCCTACTTATTGGCGTTGTGGATATTATACCCATAAGTGGTTTCAATCCAAGCGCGAAGAAGAAAAACGAATGTCCATTCAACTAAATGTCCGATAAGAAAAAGCAGTGTAAACTACCAGTACGAAAAGAATTATATCGTTATCGGAATTAACGGAATTCCATGCGATAATACTACTTGGAATGACTGATGGAAGGAGGTTGGAAAAAGATGCCCACCAAACTTTCATCCAAACACAGCCCGAAGCGGAAATCCCTGTTCAATCTGGAATTGCATCCCGCCGAACGCGAGTTCGACTCGAAACGGTTTTCGCGCAACCCACTCCAGCCGGGTGCGAATCAAACCATTGTGTTCTGCCACTACTGCGGTTATGGCCCGCCGGAAGTACCATCCGACGGAATCTGCCCGAAATGTGGGAAGCATACCTGGGAGGAAAATGTAATCCGCGGCAGGCTTCTGCCACAGGACGAGGATTGAGGGTCTATCCGAACAACCATCTGGCCTCGGGCGGCTGCGAGGGGTTGTTCGGACGGGCTGTCGGCTGACATGGGGGTGTAACTTCTCTGCAATAGAGAGTATGATATCGCCATGTTGGCACTTACTTCGATTCAAATCGTACTATTGGCCGCCTTGGGCGTTTCGTGGATTGTAACTACATTCCGGGTGGCGCGAATGGCCAAAGCCTACGGCCGCCGCCCGGTTGTGTGGTTTTTCATCACATTTTTCTTCTCGGCTATCCCGGCGACGATCGTTTTCTGGATAGACAGCATGCGTAATGTCTCCGCCACCGATTCCCTGCCCTCTCGCCGTCGCATGGCCAGCCGAAAAAGACGATGCCCGCAATGCGGCGAAATCTACCTCGCCGACGAAACCGACCAATGCCCCAACTGCAAAATGCCCTCCGATTCGGAGGACATGGCGTGAAAGCGATAATTATCGCCATCGGTAACGAACTGACCAGCGGTCAGGGGCTGGATACGAATAGCGCCTACCTCAGCCGGGCGCTCGGAGAGGCCGGCGTTGAAACCATCGCCCACCAGACCGTCCCGGATGACCGGGCCGCCATCGCCGGGGCAATCCGGGCGGCGGCTGAGTCAGCCGGGCTGGTGATAGTAACCGGCGGGCTTGGGCCAACCCCCGACGACCTGACGCGGGAAGCACTGGCTGACGCGCTCGAGACGGAATTGCGACTCGACGAGAAAAGCCTCGCCGAAATCGAAGCACTCTTTCAGCGGCGGCAATGGCCTATGGTTCCCGAAAATCGAGTCCAGGCGATGATACCCGCCAAGGCCGAGGCGATTGCCAATTCATGCGGCACTGCGCCGGGCATCGCGGCGAAGCTCGGGGGGTGCATGATATTCGTTACTCCCGGTGTGCCGCGGGAGATGAAGGCGATGTTCGAAAACCATATTTCCGCACGGCTGCCCAGCCGGCAGGGCGTGATACTGCACAGCATCATTCGATTGTTCGGCGAGGGCGAAAGCGGCGTTGCCGCGAGGATTAAAGACCTCATGCACCGCAGCGGGCCAGTGGTTGTGGGCACGACTGTCGCCGATGGCATGGTTTCGATACGCATAATTTCCACCGCTGGAGATGCGGCTGTCGCCCGGCAGCAGAGCGACCAGATTACCCGGCAGATTTGCCAGCGGCTCGGACGGCTGGTGGTGGGCATTGGTGAGGACGCCTCCGTGAGCCAGGCCCTCGGTGTTGCCCTTGACCGGGTGGGCCAGTCGCTGGCGACGGCGGAAAGTTGCACCGGCGGTATGGTCGGGGAAATGCTCACAGCCGTTTCCGGTTCGAGCGAGTATTATCTCGGCGGGGTAATCGCCTACGCGAACCAGGCAAAGCGGGATTCCCTCGGCGTGCCGGAGGAATTACTGGCGAAGCACGGGGCGGTCAGCGAACAGGTAGCGGCGGCGATGGCTGCGGGCGTGAAAGAGCGATTCGGCGCGGATTGGGGCATCGGCGTTACAGGTATCGCAGGCCCGGCTGGCGGCACGGACGAAAAACCGGTTGGTCTGGTCTACACATCTCTGGCTGGGCCTGACGGCGTGGAAGTCGCCAAACATTCCCTGGCCGGCGACCGTTACCACATCCGCCGGCGGGCAGCCCTCGCAGCCCTCAACACATTGCGGCTGAAACTCCCGGAAACGAATGATTGAAGAGGATGAATCTGCTCCCGCTCCACGAAAAATGCGCATAAAAAAAGACGGCCCCTCCGGACCGCCTTTTCGCTATCTCAAGAACAACACTCGATAACGAATTTATGCTATATGCACCTTAGTCAGGTGCGGCTGGTATGATCAAGTATGATAAGTATGATGCCGTTAAATTTACGGCAAACCAGCCTTCTTCATAAAGGCGCACAAACATAAATATACTTAATAGTACTCGCCAAAAGGCGTCCTGACCAGAAAAAAATCTTCTTTCCGTGTAAAATTCCGATTTTCCCACCGTGAAAAACCTGGAGCCTGAAGCAAGACCCAATTGGGTCGCATATGGGATAAAGCTTTGTCGCCAAGGGGCTTGCGCAGGGTTTGCCGATCGCCATGACACCCGATCACCATATAAATTGTGGATGTGAAAAATGCGGCTGTTGCAGAAGGAGCCGGAAAATCAGGTTACTCACGCGACTGACGGCAGAAGGATTGACATTTGAAGCGAACTAAACGATAATCCCGCTTCGCTGATGCGCCCGTAGCTCAATGGATAGAGCGCTTGCCTCCGGAGCAAGAGGTTGTGGGTTCGACTCCCGCCGGGCGTAGTTGACATAATCACCGCAGGCTGCGTAAGTAACGCAGGTACTTGCCGGCTACGACCTTGGTCGCTACATCTACCCAAACGCCGTAGCACAATTCGACCGCATAATTGAGGCGAATTGCACGATCTGCTGACCGGCGGTTTCGCTGTAGTAATCGATAGAGAAAAAGAAAGGGCTGGTTCAGTATGTACAGAAAAATTATTGCATCAATCATGTGTTTATCGAGTATGACGTCGCTCGCTTGCGCGGGCGATAATCACAAAGGGCCAGAGTCGAAAAAAATCATGAAAACGAAATCAGTATCTTTGCAGATAACTCCCCCGTCGGAATCCTCCAAACCGCAAAAGGCAGTTACGGTTCCCTTGCGTAAACACCCGCGGTTGCTGTTTAGCGCTGCCGATGAAAAACGCGTAAAAAAGCTCGCCAAGACAGACAAGTTCCTGGCCGGGCTTATCGTCCAACTCAAGAAAAACGCGGAAAGAATGCTTACCGAACCGGTACTCGAATACAAACCGAACCTGCGCGGCAAAAGAAAATTTCCCATCCTGCTTGGCGTGAGCCGCCGCTGCCTCGCCAGGGTGTCGACGCTTGCGATGGCATATCGCCTGACAGGGGATCGCCGGTTTTTCGAGCGTGCCCGCCAGGAACTGCTCGCCACCGCCGCATTCAAGGACTGGAACCCGCCACACTTCCTCGACACGGGGGAAATGTGTTGTGCGATGGCGATAGGTTACGATTGGCTTTTCGATACGTTAAGCGAAAAAGACCGCGCGACCATACGCCAGGCCATCGTCGAGAAAGGCCTGAATCGAGGAATGGACGCCTACCTTGGCAAAGAAAAATGGGGCTGGTGGTCCAAGGCTAAAAATAACTGGAATCTGGTGTGCAACGGCGGACTGGTTATGGGTGCGTTGGCGATAGCCGAAGACGAGCCGAAGCTGGCGGGGGAAATTATTTCTCACGCCCTGCGTTCCTCTCGCGGCGGACTATCCTCCTACAAGCCGGACGGCGCGTGGTTCGAAGGCCCCGGGTACTGGGCCTACGGAACCACCTTCGGCGTTCTGCTGCTGGCGTCGCTCGAAAGCGCCCTGGGCGAAGATTTCGGTATTGCCGAAACGCCGGGACTCGACAAGACCGGGTTTTACACCGTACACACGCACTGCCCGAATATCAAAAGGCAGTTCAACTACGGTGACGGCGGTGCCACCAGTAGTATGTCGCCAATTATGTTCTACCTGTCCCGGAAGTACAATCAACCGGCGTTTGCCGCATACGAATGCCGCCAGCTACAGTCTATCTTTGACAAACACAAAGTCGCCGATGGCGGCGAATATAAAATGAGGTACGGGCGTCCCAGCAGGCTTTTTGCGCTGGAGATCGCATGGTTTGACGAGCGAGGCATGAACTACGACTATAAAAAGCTGCCGCTCGACATGCGTTTTCTGGGCAGGGCGCATCTTGCGACCATGCGTAGTGCGTGGGATAACAAGCACGCGTTGTACGTCGGGTTCAAGGGTGGCAACAACGAGCTGGAACACGGCCATCTTGACATCGGTTCGTTCGTGCTCGACGCCGACGACGTAAGATGGGCCATGGACTTCGGGGCGGACAGTTACAATCTTTACGGCTACTTCGATGGACGCGTAGGCGGAATCAGGTGGAAATATTACCGCAACATGACGCAAAGCCATAATACCATTATGATCGGCGGCAAAAATCAAAAAGTATTCGGCAAAGGTAAAATAGTCGGGTTTCTGTCCACGCCGGACCGCGCGCATACCGTGGTGGACATGTCGAACGCCTTCCGCGAGCAGGTGAAGAAAATTATGCGGGGCGTAGCGATGCTCGAGCGGTCAGCCGTCCTCGTACAGGATGAAATCACGCCGCTCGACGATTCCGAAATCCGATGGGGTATGGTTACGCCGGCGAAGATTGAGCTTGCCGGTGCAAAGGCGATTTTGACCAAAGACGGCAGGACGCTCGAAGCCGAGATACTCGCACCGGCTGGGGCAAAGTTCAAAATAGTTTCCACTACTCCACCGACCTGGAAAGGCGACGACCCCAACAAGGACACTCGCTGGAAAGAAAACCCCAACAAGGGCACGTCAATGCTCGCGATTTCCGTCAAGCCGGACGGCAAAAAACTCGTGCGGATAGTAGTTCTTCTCAAACCGGTCGGCCGTCGCTGGAAAAAAATCTCGACACCGAAAATCCAACCCCTCAGCAAATGGATCGCCCAAACCAGCAAATAAAGGGCCCGGTGGCATAGAATAACGGGGTGGGTGGCCCCCCCCTTGGGGCAGGCCTGGGGGATGAATGGCACACGGAAATTGCGTATCGAATCGATCATGGCGACCCCGCAAAAACGCGGTGTCGCCATGCCACCCGACCTCGTGGGAAATGGAAAAACACACGGCCCCCCTCTCACGCGTGGTGGCCTTCCCAGGCCACCACGGTTTTTGCCCATATTCGGACCCGTATTCGCGGCGGCCTGGGAAGGCCGCCGCGCGGGATAACAGGGACAGATACTGTTTTTCTGCCACGCCAGCCTTGATCTTTCTGCTTTGGTTTGACTTTTTTTAAAACATCCTTGACAAATATTGGATGTGGAGTATGATGTATATGAGATGTTTCATGAAATAGGTTCATAAGTAGTCCACGGGAAATTTAATCATGAGTGTTACTATCGTTGATATAGCGAAGAAGGCTACGGTTTCGGTTGGAACTGTTTCTCGCGTACTCAACAACAATCCGACGGTGGGCCTCAAGCACAAGCAGCGTGTCATGGCGGCGATGGCGGAGATGAATTTTCAGCCCAACCGCTGGGCACGCAAAATACAGAAGGACTCCACAAAGACCGGCCAGATCGCGCTGCTGTTCATTAACGTAGAAGAGTCGAGAATGCATACATCTTACATGATGCAGTACATTCACGGCGCACAGCAGGAAATCACCGGTTCCGGGCGAAAATGCCTATTTCTCACGTGGAACGAAACCCCCGGCGACGATGCGATTCCGAATATCCTGCTCGATGGGGAAATCGACGGCATAATTATGAGGGGATATCCTCGCAGCGAAATCGGCAGGCAATGGATGGAGCGGTATCCGAGAGTGAGCATCAACCCTGGCGGCGGTTCGATGATCGACTGCGATTGCATAATGGTTGATTATCAGGCTGGAACCCGTCTGCGTATGGAATATCTGGCGGCGCGGGGACACCGCCGGATTGCGATTGTAAGCCCGGATGAGACTGGTTACATACAGTCCAAATTAATCGGTTATAAGCAGGCGGGCAAAGATTTCGGACTTGATGCCGACGACGAATTGATTCAGGCACACAACGTGCCGCCGGAATCCGATTTCGGCTGGGCCATTGATAACCTGTGGTCCCTCGCCAAGCCGCCCACGGCAATCCTGAGTAACGACTACTCGTGCGGCGGAATTTACAAGGCACTGGTTCGCAGGGGTCTGAGTATTCCCGGAGACGTGAGTATCATCGGATGCGATAACTCGCCAAACTATTGCGAGGCACTGGCACCGGAACTTACTTCACTGGACATCTGCGCCACCGATGTCGGAAAGGCCGCCGTCCAGCGACTTTTTGAGCGAATGAAGAATCCGGAAGATACCAATCGCAACATTTTAATTCAAGGCCGGATGGTGGAAAGGGAATCCGTGAGAAAACTGTAGCAACTGGAACCATATCTGTCAGTACGACAGTCAACAAAACGGATATAGCGGAAAATGAAAACATTGAGCAAAGGAAAATTCTGCAAGAAAGGAGATGGCTTGAAAAAGAGGCAAGATATGATGGAAATAAAGATGGAAATGGAAGCTGGAAATAATTCTAACCCAAGGAGACAGAAATGCAAAAGTACAAAACATTATTGACAATCGTAGCCGTGCTCGGGCTTGCGGCTGGCGTCAGCAACGCAGCGTTGAGCGTAATCACAGTGCAGGACAATTTTAATGACGGTGACTACACGAACAATCCCACCTGGACGGGCTCACCCTGGCAGGTAACGGATACATGGACCATCGGCGGCACCCGTGTGTTCCCCAGTGATTATCTCGTAACCTCGTCGGCCAGTGGCAATAGTTCCGCGTCGATAACTACCCCTTCCGGGTCCCTCGTTGGCAAGTGGGAACTCGAGTTCGACATGCAGTGGGGTTTGGGTGGAGATTATTTCCGTATGGAGGTAGTTAATGGTTCAAACCAAGGATATGGTGTCTACTGGCATGGCGACAACACGATACGTATAGTGCAACGTCGTACGGCAACCGATAGACAAACACTTGCCTCGTCAACCTTGGCTCAAAACAACGGTCATCACTATCAAACGTCCAACCCGTTTTACACGGTCAAGCTTGTAAGGGAAGACCGGCTTTTCGACGGCGACGATACGAACGACAATATATGGCTGTACGTAGATGACAACCTCATTGTCTCATTTAACGAAGCCGACGACACTCGTAGCGAATTCGACGCAAATACCGCGACCACCTTATATTGGATGGACCGGTGGACCGATTCCAGGAAGGTTAAGCTTCTCGACGACGTTACGTTGTCAACGGTTCCCGAGCCGGCGACGATGACGCTGCTGCTGCTCGGTCTGCCGCTAGCCCTTCGCCGTCGCAGGAAATAGAAATAGTTCAGAGTTACTTTTTCATCGGGTGTGCCGGGCGGGCAGTATACCCGGCACACCCTTCTCCTTCTTTTTGAAGGAGTAGAAACCGCGGCCTGCGGCGGGGCCGTATCGCGCGGTGGCTTGGGAAAGCCGCCACGCCAGAGAAGTGGATACACCGGAAACGTGAGGCGATATTATGATTAAACGTCAAACACAAATCGGTATTGGGCGATCACGTGGTTTTACACTCATAGAACTGCTTGCAGTCATTGCCATCATTTCGCTGCTGGCGAGTATTCTTTTGCCGAGTTTGAACCGGGCCAAGGAACTGGCCAGGTCGGCACAGTGTGCCAGCAACCAGAAACAGCTCGGCCTTGCCTTCATGACGAATTACCAGGAGACCAAAATTCTTCCCCCCAGTTGGAGTTCCACCGGCGGCTGGTGGTGGAGTGTGATCGGCCCCTACGTGGACGACCAATCCAAAATTTTACAGTGCCCCAGCAAAACGGAATATGCCTTTTGCTGCTATGGTTAC
>JAIORC010000093.1 GCA_021108335.1 Phycisphaerae bacterium | reverse complement strand
TTGAAGTATTTGAAGAGGGCCGGGCAAAGCCAGCCTTCGGATTTGAACTTCTCGGAATAATACCAGTTGCCGGATTTGTCTCCCCTTGTCCAAACGAGTTTCTCCTCATAGCCGGGGAACTCCCGGGCCGAAAACGTCAGCCGGAACCCCTTATCCGCGTTCGGAATGTCAGCCACGATTTTGTCGATCAATTCAGGAATCCCGGAGACGAATGCTTCCTTCGTCAATCCACGGCTGTCGTCGTCGAACACCCACGTTCCGGCATAGCGATACGGAGCGATAACCATAACGGAATTCGAAGTCGCGGAAACAGGCGGAGCCTCGCATCCAACCGGCACAAATACCGACGCAAGCACCAGCGTAAGCATCAGCACAAGCGTAAATACAGCAGCGATTCGTTTCATGTTGCTCTATCTCCTATCTCTGCGGGCGATTTGAACCTTGATAACCTTGATGGTTTTACGAATTTTACTCGATTTCCGAAGCTTATTATACGACAATCACCATGTTCTCTGCCAGTGGCAGTAGACCCTGCAAAGGCTTACCGCTGAGCCCGCATGGCGAATCAGCGGTTTTTTTATGCGTACAATTACCATTTCAGGGATTTCCTGACTCGGAATGCGATGTAAGTATCGAGATTTCTCTGGCCACTTTGTTTATGTTCGGCTAGCATCTCTTGAAATCCAATATTTTTCCAAAGCGAACATTGTTCATGATACCAAAATCCATAAAAAGTAGTGGCGATCTGGTAACGTCTCACGAGGCAACTCGAAGCGGATTCCTGGAGCAGGCGCTGCGAAAAACAAAAAAGGCCACGCCCTACATTGTCCAAGCCCACCGCCTTCTCGATAAACTTAAGAAGGTAGGTGTCCTCAACGAATTGGTTGGGCTGGATGATATACGAGATGAGCTTATCGCGGCTGCGGGATTTTCCGACAAAGCCGCCAGCCGCTTCTCCAGCGAAGAACTCAAAGACTCACTTTTCACAATCTTGAAAGACATCGAAAAAGAAAATGGTGACAAATGGCGTGAAGAAATCCTCTTTCGTTTTCTTCTGACTCGCGGCGATTCGCTGGGTGGTGCCATGCGGAACATTACGGGGGCTATTGCACAGGAGAAGTTCGCCGGGGCCATTTTGGCAGCCTTGAAGGCGAGGGCGGTTAACCCCGATGTGGAGCGATCTTCCAACAACCCGGATAAAATACAGCAAATCGTTTGGCCTGATCGCGTGTGTTTTTTTGATAAGACCCCAAAGTTCATCAGCAAAAATATCGACGTTATTCTGCTTGGCGGATGCGATACTTCCAACGAGGCATTATCTGAACAAGAAAACTACTTGGCTTGTGGTGAACTGAAGGGGGGGATTGACCCTGCTGGAGCCGACGAGCATTGGAAAACAGCCGGGAGTGCTTTGCAAAGAATCAGGGATTGCTTTCCCCAGAATCCTCCAAAGCTGTTCTTTGCCGGGGCAGCTATTGAAGAATCAATGGCAAAAGAAATTTTTACTCAACTTAAATCTGGCCGGCTAGCACATGTTGCGAATCTAACCGTACCGGAACAACTTTCCGACTTGGCTGCTTGGTTGGTCGCCCTTTGAATCTCCAGACATAGACGCATTTCCTGACTTCTTCACGTCCATGTATGCCCATTTGCTGGCTGCTGTTGCCCTTACCGCGAGGTAGCACCCAAATGGCCTCGATCTCAAACCCTGCGCTTTTTGCGAAGTCCGACAGGATAAGATCAACGGGAATATGAGCACCCTGGTAACGGACATTGTCATTGACCATTACAAATGGAGAACCGGGCTTAAGCACTCTACCACACTCGAATATCACCAAAGCCAATTCCTTGAAATAGTTGTGTACCATTCGCGGGATACCATTGTTGTTTAAGACTTTTTCTTCGCGACAGCGATCAAGATACCGGGTTACCCTCGAAAGGACTTTTTGATCATCTACAGTTCGCATGATTTCTTCCCACAACTTGGTATCGAGTTTTTTGCCTAAGCCTTGTTTTTCCCGGTTTTCGACGGTACAACTCAACATTGTTTGGCGTAGAGATTTTAGTTTTTCCTCTCCGACTCCAATCATGGCCAACTCGAGTGCATAGGTACGCGTATAGTCGTATCTATTGCAATACGGTGGCGAGGTTACTACGGCATCAAATGAGTTTTCGGGCAAAGAAGGCAAGATATCAAGACATGATCCCGTGCGAAGGTCAACCGCTCCCGTATTTTTGGGTTCCGAATTCGTAAAGAGGCTGGGTTGCCGGCACTTTCCTGAAATATCCAAGGCAATCTGCTCAATCTTTGCTGAAATGGCTTCGTCAAATGCCAGAATTGGACCTTTGCAGAAGGGCCGTTTACCAACCCGTCTGCCGGACCTGGAATCCCATCGCAGATATTGCCCATCTTTTCTAGTATAACTTATCGATTCCAAGATACACATAACAGCAAATTGAAGTACCAATCGTACGTTTGTATCCTGTGTTTGTATTTCTGCCAGATACCTTTCAATAGCTAATTCTGATTCGGGCGAAAAGGCACCCTTCGTTATTCGCAGATGTGCAAAGGATTTTTTCTTGCCAGGTTTCTTCCAGGATTTTTTGACGGCAAATTCACGAAGAGACGCGGCCATGGATTCGGGAGGGACTGTGCGTAAAATGCTTCGTGCCTTGATGATTTCAGCACAATGTGGTAGCAATTCGATTCCAGCGGCGTCTAGTCCATAGTCGCTGGCGGCAAAAAGAGCCGTTCCCGATCCGACAAACGGGTCGAGTAGCTTGCCTGATTCGAGTTCCAGCCGGTCGAAAATATACCGCATAAGCGCGGCAGAAAACCCCTCTTTGTATTTACACCATCGGTGTCCGTTCTCCCGTTTGTTCGCCTGGAAGCTAACCAAGGTACGATCCAGGTCATAGTTTACATGCAACTTATCCGCGTACGCATTAGTAAGCTGGTCGTTCGCTTCATATACACTGTCCAGCATTGTATCAAGTATTGTTTTCAATCTGATTGCTCCGAAGTTCGTTCAATAATTCTTGAAGGTCTTTCAAGCAATAAAGCCTGTAACCGTTAACGGGGTGACGAACTGCTGCCAATTTCCCAGCCCGATCCCAATTGCGTAAAGTAGATGCTGAGACTCCCAAGTATTCCGCCGCTCCACCAACTCTCAGAAAGCTGTTAAGTTTTCCGGTCATTACGCACCTGAAAAAACATTGCCAAACATTGCCAATCCTTATGTCTAATCTATACGCCAGAGGAGGAGGGGATTCAAGAGTAATTTCAGCCATCAGTAGTGTTTTTATCATCCTCCGGCTGGGTGTCTGGTTGCTCTTGTGATTCTTTTATCAGTTTTTGTTGTGGGTCGGGGTCTTCCAGGGGCAGGTCGCCTTGGGGGTTTTCTTCGGTTACGAGTTTGGCTACGGAGACGAGCTTGTCGCCCGGCTTGAGCGTAATGAGTCTTACGCCCTGGGTGGCTCGGCCTATCGTGCGAAGGCCGCTGATGCCCATGCGGATAATCTTGCCGTTTTGGGTAATCATCATCAGCTCGTCGGCGTCGCGGATGCTCTTCATCGCTACGACCTTGCCGTTGCGCTCGGTGGTTTTGATGTTGATAATCCCGCTGCCGCCCCGGCCTTGGATGCGATACTCCTCGAAGCTGGTCCGCTTGCCGTGGCCGTTCTCGCAGGCCGTCAAAAGCGTCGCCATCGGGTCGTGGATAATCATGTCCACCACCTCGTCGCCCGGGCGCAGCTTTATGCCCCGCACGCCGGCGGCGGTTCTGCCCATCGGCCTGGCGTCGGTCTCCTTGAAGCGGATGGCCTGGCCGTCGGCTGTGCCGAGAATAATCTCGTCGTTACCGGTGGTAATCGCAACGCCGATCACCTGGTCGCCCTCCCGTATGCCGACAGCCCGTATGCCGCCCTTGCGGACGTTGGCGTACGCGCGAAGCTCGGTCTTCTTGATCTGGCCGTTGCGGGTGGCGCAGAGAAGGAAGCGGTCGTCGAATTCGCGAACCGCCTCGACGGCGCAGATTTTCTCGTCTTTCTCCATCTGGAGCAGGTTGACGACGGCACGGCCTTTGCTGGTGCGGGACATCGAGGGAATGTCGTAAACCTTCAGCCAGTGCATCCTGCCGCTGTCGAGGAAAATCAGCATATAATCGTGCGTGCTGGCGATGAACAACTGCTCGATGAAGTCGCCTTCCTTCGAGTCGCCGCCGATAATACCCTGGCCGCCGCGGCCTTGCCGGCGATACGTGGTAATCGGCATCCGCTTGATATAGCCCTCGTGCGAAAGGGTTACCACCACGTCTTCCTCGGCGATGAGGTCTTCGATATCGAAATCGCCCACGCTTTCGACAATTTGCGTGCGTCGCGGATTGCCGTACTTGTCCTTGATCTCGTAAATATCCTCGCGAATTACGTCCAGCAGCAGCGACTCGTCGTTGAGGATGGCTTCGTAGCCTTCGATTTCCTCGCACAGCTTGGAGTAATCGCGGGCGAGTTTTTCTATCTCCAAGCCGGTCAGGCGACGCAACTGCATGTTGAGAATCTGCTCGGCCTGCACGCCGGTAAGGCTCTGCGGCGTGGACATCCGCGCGACGAACGCCTCCGGCAGCAGTTGCAGCACGGTGGCGGCTTCGGTCAGCCGCAGCTTCAGCTCCATCAGTCGCTGCCGGGCGATTTCCACGTCGGGGCTGGTCTTGATTACTTCGATGATGCGGTCGATATCGGCGACGGCCAGGATCAGGCCCTCGAGAATATGCGCCCGCTGCCGCGCCCGCCGCAGCAGGAACATCGTCCGCCGACGGATAACGTCTTTGCGGTGCTCGAGGTAATACCAGAGCATGTCGCGGATGTTCAGCGTCCGCGGCGCACGGTTGACCAGGGCGATATTGATAATGCTGAACGTCGATTGTAGGGGGGTGAACTTGAATAGCTGGTTGATCACCACCTCCGCCTCGGCGCCCTTCTTGAGGTCAACGACAATCCGCATGCCCTGCCGGTCGGAATGATCCTGCACGTCGGAAATGTCGGGAATTTTGCCGTTCTTGACCGTATCGGCGATACGCTCGATGATGGTGGATTTGAGAACCTGGTAGGGAATCTCGGTGATGATGACCTGTTCCCTGCCGCCGCGTACCTGTTCGGTGTGGAGTTTTCCACGGCAGCACAGCCGGCTTCGGCCTGTCTTGTAGCCTTCGTGAATTCCGTGGCGCCCGCAGATCAGCCCGCCGGTGGGGAAGTCCGGGCCTTTGATGAACTCCATCAGATTTTCGATTGTCGCTTCGGGATTGTCGATAAGGTGGATCAGGGCTTCGCAGACCTCGATAAGGTTGTGCGGCGGAATCGACGTCGCCATGCCCACCGCAATGCCCTGGCTGCCGTTGACCAGCAGATTGGGGAACTTGGCCGGCAGCACGGTCGGCTCGGTGCGGGTGTCGTCGTAGTTCGGCTGGGAATCGACGGTGTCGAGGTTCAGATCGTGGAGCATTTCCGTGGCGGCGGCGTGCATGCGGGCTTCGGTGTATCGCATAGCCGCCGGCGGGTCGCCGTCGATTGAACCAAAATTACCCTGCGGGTCGATCAGCGGATGCCGCATGTTCCACGCCTGGCCCATGCGTACCAACGTGGGATATACCACGCCTTCGCCGTGCGGGTGGTAGTTGCCGGAGGTGTCGCCGGCGATCTTGGCGCACTTTCTGTGCTTGGAGCGAGGCCCGAGGTTCAGGTCGTTCATGGCTACCAGCACGCGCCGCTGAGACGGCTTAAGCCCGTCGCGCACGTCCGGCAGCGCACGGTCCATGATCGTACTCATGGCGTAGGTGAGGTAGCTCTCCTTCATCTCTTCTTCGATGGGGAGATCCTCGATCCGTTCGTCTTCGAATATCGCCAGTGCCGGCGGAGCGCCTTCTTCGGCGACGGCTTGCTCTTCCGGGGTTTGGTTCAGGTCATCCGAAACGTCGGGCTGTTCGTCCGGGGTCGGGTTCTGGTCATCCGGGACGTTGGGCTGCTCGTCCGGTGTTGGGGTCTGGTCCTGCTGATCTTCAGCCAATGTTCAACTCCGTCGTTTCCTGCGAGATATCGCATATTCCACTGTTTTACGCCCGGGAATTCCGTTTGCTCCGAGGCGCCGATTCCAAGCAGGAAATTATCGCAGAAACGGTGGCGAAAGTACAGCCGCAGAATGAGAAAAAACGCACTTTTTCCAGTAGAAAAAACGCGTTTTCGCAAGAGTTCTTTGAAGGGGCTGTGGGTGTCGCGAAGCCACCGTTTCTGGTAGGCCTGCCCCTTGGGGGCCGGGTCTTGACCCGGCAATTGCATGGCACATGCAACAAGTTCGTCCAATTCGGGTTAGCTGTGGTGAAAAACACGTTTTCCCAGGGACGTGTTAACGGAGGGGGTTTTCATGTAAGAAGGCTTTGCCTTCTTATCGCCGGGTCAAGACCCGGCCTACAGAAAACGGGTAAAAACTGACATTTTTTAAGCGACGGCTTCTACGAATTCGCAATCCGATTTGGGTTCGGGAACAGCCAGTCCTTCTTCTCGAAGCCCTTCGATATGAAAATCAATAGCTTCCTTGATGGTTTTTTTTACCTCATCAAGATTGTCGCCGCAGGAAACGCACCCCGGAATATCCGGCACATAGGCGCTGTAGCTGCCATCATCTGCCTTTTCTATTATCACAAGATATTTCGTCATAGTTTACTCCCGCTATTTCATACCTGCCTGCTTCAATATACTGTTCAGTGTACCAACCGGCACGTCTTTATTCAACTTCATCGGAATGGTTACGAGTCCTTTTTTTGCCAAATGCTTAAATTGGGCATGGCTGCCCCTTTGCCTGACTTTGATCCATCCGTTTTTTTCGATTAATTTAATCAGTTGGCGATATTTCACTTTTATCCCTTATTAACCGATTTCGCGGCAGATTATCGCTCTTTCGCTTCCCAGAGCACGATTTTATTCTGCATCCAGCGAATGGCGAATGCGTCGCGGATGACTTTGAAGAATCGGTCGAGGAATCCGTATTTCGCCACGCCGGCGGTGCGGGGCCGATGATGTACCTCGGCCTCCATCACGCGGTAGCCCTCCATGCGAACCAGCGATACGAAAAATCGGTGCCCGCCGTTGAACAGCTTCATCCGCGAAATACACTCGCGGCGGAAAACCTTCAGCCCGCAGCCGGAATCGTGAATCGTCTCGCGCGTTACCCGGTTGCGGAACGCATTACCGTATTTGCTGACGATCAGCCGCCAGCCCTGGTCCTTGCGGTCTTTCCGCCAGCCGTTGACGTAATCGCACTGGGCGAATTCGATGAGTTTCAGCAGCCGTGGGATGTCGGCGGGGTCGTTCTGGAGATCCGCGTCGAGGGTAGCGATGTATTTGCCGCGGGCAGCTCGCAAGGCTGCGTCGAGGGCGGCGGTCTGGCCGGAACGCTTCTGCATGTCCAGCACGCGAAGCTGGGGCACCTCGGCCCGCAGGCGATCCAGTACCTTGCTGGTCTCGTCGTCGCTGTCGTCGTTGGCGATGATAATCTCCCAGCTCTTGCCGACAGCCCGGCCTGCCTGGGCGCTCTCGTCAACCAGTTGGGGCAGGTTCTCGGCTTCGTTGAACGCCGGAGCCACGATGGACAGATGTACGTTATTATTGTTGTCGTTATCGTTCATGTTAGCCCGACATTCTAGTGAATCAGGCGGCATTTTCAACGTGTTTCCCAATAGTTCGCCGCCCGGGCGAGTCATTTTTCCCTGCCACGGGCCGGGCAAATGCGTATAATCTTCCAATTCATCGGAGACTTTATCAGACAGTACTTAAGCCGAAAGGTGAAATCATGTATGACTATCTCGTGAAAGTTGCTACGACGCCGTTTATCAATCTGGAATGGTGGGATGTCGTGGGATTCGTCGGGCAGGTGGTATTCTTCGGGCGGTTCGTGATTCAATGGCTCGCTTCGGAAAAGAAGAAACGCACCGTCATCCCCGTCGCGTTCTGGTATATCTCGCTGGTCGGGGCGTTTATCACGCTGCTTTACTCCATCCACCTCGGCAAGCTGGTATTTATTCTCGCCTTCAGCCTCAGTTCGATTATTTACATCCGCAATCTCGTTATTTACTACCGCCGCCGTACCAGCCGCAAAGGCTTACAGTTCGCGGTGGACTCACCGGTGGCCGAAGATGACATGGGAAACGAAAGCGCCGATTAGAAAATTTACGCATCCCACGTGACGGAAAACACATGGTCCCCAGGGGACCATGCCACCCATTCCAGATGCTTGGGTGGCATGGCGACACCGCAGGGGTCGCCATGAAGAACGACGCATAAATTGCCAATGTTGGGTGGTCTTGAGAAGGGATGGCGTAGAAATTGTAAATCGATCTTTCCCCCAGGGGGCCACCCGATATCGTGGGAATTTGCAATCTACCACAAAACGCCGGGTGCCATGCTTCTGCTTGCAGAAGCATGCGGTAAGAAAACGCATTGGGTGGCCCCCTGGGGGAAAGATGGCTTGCATGTTCAGTCCCCCAAAGCCGATGGCCATGATGGGTCGATTAGCGTACCGGGTCGGAGATGTAGTCGGTGTCGAATGGTTTGGAGGTCGTGGGAGGGATCGGCCGGCGTAATTCGATCAGGTAAAGCGTGCCCCATTTCTCGTACTTTATCGGCGAGACGCTCCTGGTTGTGAGCCGGCCCAGATCGCCCGGGCGAGGATGCGCCAGAAATTTCCGCCCCTTCGCATCCACCTTGATCGAGCCGCCTGGTGATTCCTCGAATGCCCCCAACGACAGCAGGCCGCGATCGCTGACTATCAGCCACTTGTGCCGCATGCCGTTGAGAAACTCCAGCCGCTTGCCGATTTCCGGCTTCATCGCCAAATCGGGGAACCGCCCGATATAGACGTCCGGCCCGGCGCTCTCGGCGTTGTAGACAATATACTTGTCGTCGCCGATTACCGGGCGAACCTCGGCGGCGAATTGCTGCATTACGTCTCCGTCGCCGGTTCTTGCCGACCTGCTCCAGAGGTTGGCGTAGAGGAATATCACGCCCAGCATGCACAGGCAGGTAGCCGCTACGGTTCCGCCGAGCCGTTCTCGGTGTACCGCCAGAACCGCGATCGCCGCCGCAGCCAGCCCCACCACGGGCAAAATCGCCAGACCATACCACGTAGCTGCCGAGGCGGTGGGGGGTAGGCTGGCAAAATAAACCCAAACCGGCACGACGATTATCGCCGCCGCCGGTACGAGCGGTACAGCCTGGCAAATCCGCCGCAGGTGCTTCGAGACTTTACCGTTCCACCACTTCGGCTTGGCGAGTTGATCGACCGCCCAGCCGGCCAGTAACGCAACGGCTGCGTAACACGGCAAAAGATAATCGCCCCGGAATCCCGCCGGAATGCTGAATGCTACCAGCACGGTGATAATCCACCACGCCGGCAGGGCAATTGGCGAGCGACGGCCTAGCCAGCGGCGAACCGGCACGAGGAAAAACGCGCAGCCGGCAAAAATCGAACACGGCAAAAGATTGTAATACAGGTGCAGAATCGCCGGACCGGACTGCGAATGCGGCGCGTGAGTACCCTCACCGGTAATCCGCTGGACTACTTCGAAGTACATCTCGTCGCGGAACGCCTGGCCGCCGATGTGCAGCATGGCCCACCACAACGGCACGGATACCACGACCATCGCCAGCAATCCCCAGCCCAGGTAAGTCGCACGGATAATCGCCCAGACCCGGCGGGAAATCAACCGAACTGCCAGCAGTACCTTGTCGAAGCCGCGGACAACCCGCAAGGCCTTGAAGCCCGCTCCCAGACAGCCCGCAAATACGAGAAATCCGCCCACGAGCGCCAGGTTCACGATGCCCCAGCCCTTGGTAATCGCAGCGGCATTCATCGCTGTCCACAGCACCACCGCCCATAACCAACGGCGCGATCGCCGGCCGGGATGAAACGTCAGCCGATCCGCGCAGAAAATGCACAGGCCGATCCACCAGGCAAGCAGCATGTCGGTCGTAGCCAGGTACATCAGCTTGTTCATATGTATCGCGGTAACCCACAGGCAGGCGGCTATCAGCCCTGCCCGCCGGTTGTACCACCGCCGCCCGAAGAGATAGACCAACACCGCCAGGCCGACTGCGGACAGAATCGTCGGTATGCGGAATACGAAGTCGTTATACGCGTCCAGCCCCATCGCCTCGGTGAGTTTTATCGCAGCCGTCAGTATCCACGCGTACATCTGCGGCTTATGGGCAGGCTCGCCGTCCGGGGTAATCTTCGGCAGAATCAGGCTGCCGCCGTTGCAGTGGTCGATGCTGGCCCGGATTTGCAGGAACTGGGCATAGCGATACGTGTTCAGCGGCGCGTCGGAACGAATGGCTACCACCGCCGCGACCAGCAACAGGATAATCGTTATGTCCCAAATACCCAAAAATATCCGCCGTCGCGGCGTGGGTAGCGTGGACGGTTGAGTGTAAAATTTCGCAATTCGCATAGCGGGCCATTATCGCCAGAATATCCGCAATCCACAAGGGGGCCTCTGGAAATTGCTTTGTTGGTGAACGGTAAACATCGTGGCTGTCGCTTTACTCCCGCCACGGCACCCGACACCCGGAAGGTATAAATTTTCAGTTATTCCTGGCTGCCGATGAGTACCTGGAGTGTGTTGATGACTTCGTCGGGGTCGAAGGGTTTGACGAAGTATGCGTCGGCGCCGCTGTCGAATCCGCGTTGCCGGCAGTCTTCGCTGTCCATTGCGGTGAGCATCACGATGGGGACGTGTCGGCCGCCGTTGGCTTCCTGTCGGATTTTCTGGCAGGTTTCGTATCCGTCCATTTCCGGCAGCATGATATCCAATAGGATAGCGTCGGCGTTACACGTGCGGGATAGTTTCAGCGCTTCAGTGCCGGTATATGCGGGCACGGAATCCATTCCGTTGAGGGCGAGGAATTCCCGCTGCAACTCGTTCATTTCCGCATCGTCTTCGACGACCATTATAGTTGGATTTTTATGAGCCATCCTGCCAATAACTTCCCTTCATGCGACCCTTCAAGCAATCTTCGTATAACAAGGTTGTCCGCGTTCCTGTGTTCGAGCGGCAAAGCCTTCCCTGTTACGAATCCACTTGAGTCCTTTATACCGTCCAAAGATTATTCAGACAAACTCTTTCTGTAAAGACTTGCCTTTATTCCTTCTTAAATGTATCGTGCGGAACTGGTACCGGACTTAAGGGAACCTCTGAAAATCGCAACATGAACAATACAAACGAGCCATTATTGCATCTTCCGACGCCCGAGCAGCTTCACCGGGCGCTGGATATTTATCTTACCCACGCCTATATGGGCAGTCCGCCGCCCGAACCGGCAACGGAACTGCTGCCGGGCGAGGGAGATTTCGACCAAGCCGGGTGGATCATGGGCGAAATGGTCGAACGCGACCCCGCCGACGCGCCGCTGGAGAAACTGCGATCCGCAGCCTTCCGCCTGGGCAATACGTTCTACCCGAACATGAAGTTCCGCATGAGCCGCCCGCCTAAAAGCCCGGATTTCATCTTCAGTGTCGATTGTCACGACGCGGTACTGCAAGCGCCGGAAGGCTCTGCCGACCATAAGATGCTCGAGGAACTCAAAGCCCATAACGTCAAGCTCGCCGACGCCATTCACGCCGAATGGGACCAAGCCGGCTTGCCGACCGAAAAAAACTACTTCCGCTATAAGATATTACAGGCAAAACGTCGAAAAGGTTCGGAATCCGGCGAAAATTCCGGGTAGCGGGATTTTTATGCTCCTTGTGAGAAAGCAGATAAAATTGTAGGGTGGGTGCTTGCACCCACGTGTTTGGCCCACGGTATAATTGAGTGAAACAGCACTCTGTGTGAGTTGTGAGAAAGCAGACAAAACAATGACAAGTCCGTATCTTCAGCGTCGATATCTGGTCAGTTTCACCAGCCGTCGGCTGCCGCATATTTTTACCGATATTCTGATTCTCGGTGGCGGGGCGGCGGGATTGCGGGCGGCGGTGGCGGCTGCCCAATACGGCGAGGTTATCCTGCTGACCAAAGAAAAGCTCCTGGAGTCCAACACGTATTATGCTCAGGGCGGCCTGGCTGCGGCAATCGCCCCCGACGATTCCATCGAAGCCCATATCGCCGATACCCTCGCCACCGGCAACGGCCTGTGCGACGAAGAAGTAGTCCGCGAATGCATCGCCGCAGCCCCGGCCCAGATAGCCCAACTGCAAGACTGGGCCATGCCGTTCGACACCGACGGACCAGACCTGCAACTCGGCATGGAAGGCGCGCACAGCGCCGCCCGCGTTGTACACGCCGACGGCGACGCCACCGGCAAAGCCCTGGAAGAGACACTTCTCGCGCAGGTAAAAGCCCACAAGAATATCAAGATTTTCGATAACTGTTTCGCCCTGGACCTCTTGACGGATCCGCCGGAAGCCCTCGGCGCCGGTGTCCGCTGTTGCGGGGTATTGGCGGACCATCCGCGGTTCGGCATGCAGATGATCCAGTCTTACCAGACCATTCTGGCTACTGGCGGGGCGGGGATGCTATGGCGGGAGACGTCCAACCCATCCTGCGCGACGGCGGACGGTATCGCGATGGCCTTCCGTGCCGGCGTTGCCCTTGCCGACCTGGAATTGATGCAGTTCCATCCCACGACGCTGTACGTCGCCGGCTCGACCCGCTCGCTGATTTCCGAAGCCGTCCGCGGCGAAGGCGCATACCTCGTGGATCGCAACGGTGAACGGTTCATGGGCGAATATCACGAAATGGGCGAATTGGCACCGCGCGATGTCGTCAGCCGGGCCATTCTCGACAGGATGGCGAAAACGCGTACCAACAAGGTATTTCTGGACGTGCGACACCTCGGCGGC
>JAIORC010000349.1 GCA_021108335.1 Phycisphaerae bacterium | reverse complement strand
TCGTGTATCTATCTTTCATGGCCATCGGCTTCGCCGCTGACCATGCCACCCGATATCGTGGGAAATTTCGCGTGGCGGCCTTCCCAGGCCACCAAACGTACAACTAAGGCCAGAACGCCGCGACAGCGACGATAATCCAGATGACGATCCCAGCCAGCAGTTTAAACACCGTGCCGAGGAACCGTCCCACGCCCGCAGCCGTCCCGCTTTTGAGGGCCTGGCGATTTGTTTTGCCGCCGCCTTTTTCCAGCAGCATAGCCCCGCCGAACGCTCCTACGCAGGCTCCGGCAATCGAGCCGAGAATCGGTATGGGTATCAAAAAAGTCCCAGCCGTCAACCCGACAAGCGAGCCGACCAACGCCCCGAACCCGCCCAGCCTGCTGCCGCCGGCTTTGCGAACGCCCACCGCCGACGTGATACCCTCCAGCACCTCGCCCACAATCGCCAGCAGTGTTATCGCAATGAGTGTCCAGGGGCTGAACATTCCCTTATCCCATTGCCACCACGCAACCGCGACGGTCGTGCCCACCATCAGCCAGTTGCCGGGCAAGGTCATAGCCGTCAGCACCAGCCAGAAAAGATTGCACACCACCAATAGAATCGCCCATAAGATCATGGTTCACCACCTCGCGGCGAAAGCAATTTTTAGAGGCTGCCTCCAGGGTTGCCGTTACCGCTCAGCAGATCGCGGCTCTCAGCCTTGTGCAACCGTTTCCTGGACGTGAAGATCGTGATGGTAGTGCTTCTGCTTGAGTTCGTCTCGCAGTTCCTGCTCCACCGTGTGGACGACGTGATTGATAATTTCGGTTATTTCTTCCTGCTCGGCGTCGGTTTTCTTCCGACGGATCATTTCCTTGATTACATAATTGACCAGGGTCACATCATTGACGAACGTGTGACCCCCGAAGTGAAGTGCGTGATGATTTCCAATGAATCGCATTTGCAAAATCTCCTTCCGGCCCAGCGTGGCCTTATTGGGGGGCATAAACAAAACTTATTGTCATTACATACTACCCATTATTGTCTTTATGCCCGAACAATCAAGGGAACCTCTAAAAATTGCTTTCGTCGCGAGAACGAGCGAAATTGTTGCGGGCAAGGCGGAGTGGCAATTGCAGCCGTTCGTAGCAGAAATGAATTTTTAGAGGTTCCCTCAACCACGATTCTCAGCCTGGCGGAGATTGGGTGGCATAGTCCCTTGGAGACCATGTGTTTTTCAATGTTATGCCGCAAGGTCGCATACCGTGGCGCGGTGATCGGACGCTGTGGCGGGAGCGAAGCTTTCAGCCACGATGTTTGCTCACTTTTCCCATTTTTTTTTCGACTTTGTTTAGACTTTTCGCCCTGCCGGCCTTACAATCCTCCCCCTTAAACATAAATTGAAAGGATGTACCGATGGGACAGCGAAGAGACAGACTTAACAACCGACTGGCAAAACAGAAGAAAACCCGCCGGGCCAATGCCGCCCGCAAGGCCAAAGAGCGAGACCGCAAGGCTGCGCGAGTAGCCGCACAAGCGACAGCGTAATTTACCGATACTCCCCCCAACAACGACAGGACGCCCGCTTGTAGTGTTGGGTATTACCTGCAATGCTGAGTATTCCCCGTAATGTCGGGTGTCCCCCAAGATACCATGCCTCCCACGATTGTAGGGTGGGTGCTTGCACCCACGTGTTTTTTTGCGGTGTGGTTACGCCTGGAAATCAATCGCCATTCATCATGGCGACCCCTGCGGTGTCGCCATGCCACCCAACGCCGTGTGTAAAGCGGATGCTCTCGTCCACGCGGGACGAAAAACACATGGTCCCCAAGGGACCATGCCACCCACAACGTTAGATATTGGTCATTAGACTGGAGGGTGTGAATGCTCTCGCCTACGCAGCTATTTCTTCGGGGATTCTTTCGGCTTTTTCGGATCCAGGCCGGGCAGTGTGTCCAGCAGCGAGCCTGCCGGGGCGCCGGCGGTTTTCTCCGGGCCGAATCGGGCGTCTTCGATTTTCAATTTCCAGGCCCGGATTTCGTCGGTAGGCGCATTCATCTTCGCGGCGACGTCGATGTTTTTCATCGCCAGGGCATACTTTTGAGCAAAGTAGTAGCACTTGGCCGCTTCGAGGGCGGCGCTTTGCCTCATGGCGGGATAGTCCACCGCTCTTGCAAATGCCTTTGCAGCTCCGGCCCAGTCCTTGCGGGTCTTGAGCAATTGCCCCAACTGCACCAGCACACCCGCCCGCTCAACGCCGGATGCGTATTTCGCTGCCTTCCGCAGCGAGGCCATCGCCGCTTCGGATTCCCCGAGATTCTTTTGAACCTCGCCCAGCAGCGCCCAGCCGCGAGCGTATTCGGGATTTTTCACTGTCGCTTCCTTGAGATACGTATACGCCTCGTCGAATCGGTTTTCCTCGAAGGCGATTTGCCCCAGGGCGACGTATATACGGGCGTCGGAAGTCCCAGCTTCAACCGCCTTGATCAGGTAAGGCCTGGCGGTCGCGGTATCCTTCTTATCCGTCATCATCATGCCGAAATTGCCCCAGATCATAGCTCCGGCGGTTTCCTGTTCCGCGGCACGGCGGAAAAATTTCATGCCGTCGCCGCCTCCGGCGAAGGCGATAAGGCCCTTTATCCACAAGGCCTTGGGATGATTGGGAACCGCTTTGAGCATGATGTCCATCTGTTCGGTGGCTTTGTCCGGCTGGTTGATGTGCAGATATATTCTCGCCAGCGTGGGCCTTACGACCGTATCGCCGGGGTTGTTCTTTACAAATTGCTTCAGCCCCTCCAGGGCGACCTTGGTCTCGCCGATGGCCATCAGATTCCGGGCCTGCGAGATGGCCAACTCGGCGGGCGTCAAAGGCCGGGGGCCGGAATCGGGTGCTACTGTTTTGTCCGGCGAAAAGGCAATGTACAGCGCTACCGACGCTACCACAATCGCCGCCAGAAGTATCGCTGCCACACGCACGCGAGCGCTAAGCCTTCGCGAATCGCCCTGGGTGTTATTCTTCGTCTTACCGCTCGTATTTTTCGCCATTATTCTTTCCCTTCCGTGGGGCCTAACAGTGTTTTAATTGCATCGCCGACGTCGTCGCTCCGCATGAAAGTCTCGCCGACCAGTATCCCCCTTACTCCCGCAGCCGCCAGGCGATTTACGTCCTGAGGCGTCGCGATTCCCGACTCGCTGACAACCACCTCGTCGCCGCCGGCCCGGGCCATCAGGCGAATCGTCGTGTCCAGGTCTACGTTAAACGTCGTCAGGTCGCGATTGTTGATCCCCAGCAGCCATCGCAGGTGCGGGAATTTTCGTTTCAGCTCCATAATCGCCGGGCGAACCTGTTCCTGCCACATCGCCAGTTCCGCGGCGTTGTGCAGTTCCAGCAGAACCGTCATACCAAGCTCGCCGACAACAGCCATCAACTCCACCAGTTCAGCCGGTTCGAGGGCGGCGGCTATCAGCAGGATAGCATCGGCGCCGGCGGCACGGGCTTCGTAAATCTGCCAGGAGTCGATAATAAAATCCTTGCGAAGCAGCGGCAGATCCACCGCTTGACGCACCTGCCGCAAAAACGCCAGGCTTCCCTGGAAATACGTCTCATCCGTCAATATGCTGATCGCGTTGGCCCCGGCCTGTGCGTAGGCCCACGCCAGTACCGGCGGGTTAAAATCCTCCCGGATCAGGCCCTTGGACGGCGACGCTTTCTTTATTTCCGCGATGAGATTCACTGCCCTACGAGGCTCGGCGGCGATGGTGGCGTAGAAATCCCGCGGCGGCGGCGCAGCGGCCACGGCGGCTTGCAATGCGGTAAGATTCGTATCGCGATGCAGCCGCTGTATTTCTTTACGCTTGGTTTCCAGGATGGTATGTAATATATTCTGCGACATCTATTGTTACTCGTTTCAGAAGATAAAGCGTTACGGTAAAGGAAAGGCTTGGGCGTGTCAAACGCGTTGTATTACAACTTGTGCCTGCTGGCTTCGGGGAACCGGGCAGGCGATGCGTCCGCGGCGACAAAATTTTCTCCGCGGGCCGAACATCTGCTTTATTCCCTGCTGGGCGTTGGCATGGTTGTGCTGGGGATATGGGTAGTCCGCCGGACGTTTTTATGGATTGCCCATCGACAGGGCAACGGCAACAAGCTCACGCTCGCCAACACGCCGGGCCGGCCCAACAGCGTCAACCCGCTGCACGTCCTGTTGGTCTTCATATTGTTGCAGTCTGTCCCGCTGCGCCTTGTTTATGTTGTCCGGGACGCCATGAAGCTGCCCGATATGTCAAAAATCCAGATACTTCAACTTATAATACTGGGGCAACTGCTGGCCTTGATCGCAGCTGTGATAATCGGTAAATTCTGCTTCCGCTTCGCCTTACGTCGCGGCATGGGTTTAAGCGGGCGACACTGGATGTTCGATACCGGCCGCAGCGTGTTGGGTTTCCTGGCGGTACTTCCGGTTTGTTACGGCCTGGTGATGCTGTGTACTTATCTGATGCGGGAATTCAGGCTGGGCGAGATACATCCCCATTCCATGCTGACCGCCCTGCATGAAATGGGCGTTGGCGGGAAAACCCTTATCGCCGTTTCGGCAATAATCCTGGCCCCGCTGCTGGAGGAGTTTTTCTTCCGGGGCCTGCTGCAATCCATGCTGCGAAGATATGTCAAACCCTGGCCCGCCATCCTGATTACGTCAGTCCTGTTTGCTGCAGTACACCATGAACCGCAAAACATGCCTGCCTTGTTCGTCCTGAGCGTCGTGCTGGGTTACAACTACGAACGCACGGGCCGGCTTTTTTCGCCCATATTGATACATGTGCTTTTCAACGGCACCATGATCGTGCTGCACCTGGTGTGATATGCTCCGCCGACGCATAAAAAAGACCTGTCCAAGAACTCTCCTTGAACCGGCCTTCTACGAATCTTCGCCTCTAACTCCTCGCAATCCCTCTTGGGAGCCATAGCAAACAGGCTCCCACATCACGGCAAAGGGCGAAACATCCAACTACTTGGCAGGTGGCTTAACATCTCCCCCTCCTACCGTATTTAATTATAGCACGGACTTCCCATTTTGCCTATAGGAAACCCATTGGCAGCATAAAAAAAGGGACCCGCAGGTCCCTCGCCGCGTCCCTTCTCCCGCGGTCCATTCCGGCTCCTTATGTAACTCCCCTCAGGCAGCGAATCCCAGCGATGAATTCAACCGATACCCCGACTGTGGGGGAACCCGGTCGAACTCCAGGCCCATATGCACGCCGTCTCCCTCCTGCCAGCAGCGGACAACTTTGGCACGGACATAACGACCGGCCTGGCCCCGCAGGAGGATCAGAAGCATCTGTCCCACCGCGTGAAGCCTCTGGCTGATCACGCCCACCCCGCCATCCGAAACATCCACAGCAAGCAGATTCTCCATCACCGGCCTCCCCGAAATATCCGTATATGTGCTTTGCAGCCAACTGCGGCAACTTCGGCGGGCGTAACGACGTCTATCGAAAGGTAATGGGTTCCCGGCATCCATAGTTAAAACCAAGTTATGAAGTTAAAATAACCGCTGCTTCCTACTGTTCCTATTTTCGTAAGATAGGTAATTTGCTTGAGTAAATCTTATATTTTGTTTTCCACTGGAAAAACCGTACAATGTCCCCGTGAGTTACGCGAAATCCAACACGGGATTGGTGGTGCTTGTCGGCGGGGGGCCTGGGGCGGCTCAATTGCTGACCGCGGAGGCGGCCAAGTGGATAAGTCGCGCAGACGTAGTGATTTACGACCGGCTCGCGAATCCAGAACTGCTGCGTCTTGCTCCCGCCACTGCCGAAAAAATTTACGTCGGCAAATCGCCCGGCGATCACAGTAGATCGCAGGAGCAGATCAACGCGCTGCTGATTGAAAAAGCCTACGCCGGTAGGTTGGTTGTCCGGCTCAAGGGCGGCGATCCGTTGATTTTCGGGCGTGGTGGCGAGGAAGCCGATGCCCTTGCCGCAGCCGGGTGTGCGTTTCGAATCGTGCCGGGCATTACCGCTGCCATCGCAGCCGGGGCGTACGCGGGAATTCCCCTGACCGACCGCCGCCTGGCCGGTACGCTCGCATTAGTAACCGGCAACGAAGACCCCGCCAAAGACGAATCGGCCATCGACTTCACCGCCTTGGCCGGCATTGATACGGTGGTGTTCTACATGGGCGTCGGACGGCTGGCCGCTATCGCCGAAAAACTCATCGCCGCCGGCAAACCTTCCGAAACCCCCGCAGCCGTCGTCGAAAACGCCACAACTCCCGCCCAGCGGACGATAACCGCCACGCTGGGAACCCTCGCCGCCCGGGCCAGGCAAATGAACGTCAACCCGCCAGCCTTGATTGTCGTAGGCCCGGTCGTGCAAGCAGCCAGCCGCCTGGGCTGGTTCGAGAAACTGCCCCTCAAAGGCCAAACCGTTCTGATAACGCGAACCCGCCGCCAAGCCTCCCGGCTCGCCGAAAAACTCGCCGAACGCGGTGCCGCCGTCATACAGGCACCAGCCATCGAAATCGCCCCGCTGGAGTCATTCGCCGACGTGGACGACGCACTTGGGCGATTGGGCAAATTCGACTGGATCGCCTTTACAAGCCCCAACGGAGTCGTCGCCCTGATAGACCGGGCGCGAGAGATCGGCCTGGACTGCCGCGTGTTTGCCGGCACGAAAATCGCAGCCGTCGGAACCGCCACAGCCGAGGCGCTAAGCCGGCGGGGCATTGAGCCGGACCTGATGGGCGACGACTTCACCACCGAATCGCTCGGCAAGGCCCTGATCGCCACGGGTATCGACAACGGCGACAGCATTCTGCTGGTACGTAGCGACATCGCCACGCCGCAATTGCCCGAAATGCTCACTGCAGCCGGGGCCAAGGTCGAGCAACTCGCCGCGTACCGCACGATTCAGCCAGCCGGCCTGCCGGACGACGCCCTCGCCGCCATCCGGGCCGGAAAAATCGACTGGATTACGTTCACGTCGACCTCCACGGTCGAGAATTTCCTGCGTCTTGCCGGGGGAATAGACTTAGCCGCCGTCAAACTCGCCGCTATCGGCCCGGTAACCGCCGATGCCCTGAAACAACACGACCTCACCCCAGCCGTCATCGCCGAACCACACACCATCGACGCACTAGCTGCGGCAATCGAAGCATACCCTGTGAAATAAAAAACGCGGCCGCAAACATCGTGGCTGTCGCTTCGCTCCCGCCACGGCACTCGACAATTGAAACATATCCGGCAAAAAAAAACGCGGCAGCCAGGAAAGGCCGCCGCGCGATGTATCTATTCTATATTACCCGGAGAGATTATTTCTTTGCCGGGGCTTTTTTCTCAACAGCCTTTTTCACAGGGGCTTTTGCGGCTTTGGATTTTGGCGTGTTGATTACGATGGGGCAGGTCGTCAGGGCCTGGCCGAAAATCCGATTTTGCAACTCCGCCATCAGGGCGCGTTTTGCCACCTCATCAGCCATCGGGCTGGGCTTGCCCTTCCCGTCGATACGCTTGGTTGTTTTAATCAGGTGAAAACCGAATCGCGTGCGCACCGGGCCGACTATGTCGTCGACCTTGGCGTCGAAAGCAGCTATGGAAAAAGGCGGTGCCATTCTGTCAAAGCTAAATTCTCCCAAGTCACCGCCCTTGTCCTTGGAGGGGCAGGCGGAAAACTTTTTGGCTGCCTCCTCGAACGTGATTTTGCCGGCCTTGATGTCCGCAGCGATTCCCTTCAGTTTATCGATCGCGGCTTTTTGCTCGGTAGTCGCAGCAGTCGCATCGCAGAGAATCAGGATATGGCTGGCGGCGACCTTCGTGCCGTTGAAATAAGTGGGGTGATCCTTGATGAAAACGGCGATCTTCTCGGCCGAGGTAGCATCTTCAAACATCCGCCTGGCAGAGGCCCCTTGCTTGATATTTGCCTCGGTTATATTCGCCTCCTTCATAAACTGCTCGACGGTCTGATTGTTCTTCTTCGCCTCGGCAGCCAGTTCTTCCCTGGCCTTTTTGAGATCCGCTTCCGTACTCGTAACATTATTAGCCTTGAAATACGCCTCGATCAGCTTCTTGAATATCTGATTTCCCAAGAGGCTCTTCGGCATTTCATCCAACTTGCGTTGCATCTGGGCTATGTAACCAGGCCGATACTGTTCAGGAACCCGGGCCATCTGTTTGGCCATATTTGCTTCCAGGAACATCTTGAATTTCAGCGTCTGTTTGTTGATTTCCTCGCCGGATATCTCCGCCTTGCCAACGGTACCGGCAATTGCGGGCAACTGCGGCGGCAAGTTGAAACGTATCTTGGTAACGGGCTTGGCGGTCGCCGGCGCTTTCTCCGTGGGCTTGGCGGCGGGTGCTTTGTCCGCGGGTTTGGCAGTCGCCGGTGCTTTCTCCGCAGGTTTCGCTGCGGGTGCTTTCGCGGCTGGCTTGGCCGGCTCGTCGCTTTTTTTCTTGGCGTCTTCAGCCTGAACGGTAGCGGCTACGGCGACAACAGCCAGAAGGCTGAACAATATTGTTTGCTTGATATTTTTCATTAAACGTGGCTCCTTACATTACGGGTAAAAAAGCGGCGGCAACAAACCGCCTTCGTCGATTTTCTTGCTTGGTACGTACCGAAACGACATATTGTTCATATTCGGGCGCGTTTTTCCCGTAAAAAATTGAAATTCTTTCCGGGACAGCCAAGCATGTTGTCACGCGTCAATTTCTCAAATTGATGTAATCTACTTGCAAATCGCCCGATAATTTTATAGAAATTGTGCTCCGCAATCAGCGGGAGCGAATTTTTTAATTTTAAATCTGTACACTTAATGAAGTGTCCCGCGACCCATAATCAAGGAAAAGGAACCCGAAATGGCGACAAAAACAATTGCTGATATCGACGTAGCCGGCAAGACCGTACTTGTGCGAGTGGACTTCAACGTCCCACTCGATAACGGCGTGGTAACCAACGACAACCGCATCGTTGCCGCTCTGCCGAGTATCAAAAAGGTGCTCGATGCCGGCGGCAAGCTGATTTTGATGAGCCACCTCGGCAGGCCCAAAGGTCAGGTCAATCCCGAATTCAGCCTCAAACCCGCAGCCGACAAACTCGCCGAGCACCTCGGCCTGCCGGTCAAGTTAGGCCCGGCGGACGTTGCAGGCCCCGACGCGGCGAAGATGGCTGGCGAACTCCAGGCCGGCGAAGTAATGCTGCTGGAAAACCTCCGCTTCAATCCCGGCGAAACCAGCAAGGACGAAACCGAGATGCAGGCCTTCGGCGACCAGTTGGGCGCATTGGGCGACGTATACGTCAACGACGCGTTCGGCACCTGCCACCGCAAGCACGCCAGCATGTACGGTGCCGCCAAGGCCGTCCAGGCCAAGGGCGGGCCGGCTGTGGCGGGCTACCTCGTCGAGAAGGAAATCAAGTATCTCCACGAAGCCGTCGCCGAACCGAAGAAGCCATTCGTGGCGATTCTCGGCGGGGCGAAAGTATCCGATAAAATCAAGCTCATCAGCTCGCTGCTGGACAAGGTCGATACGATTCTCATCGGCGGGGCGATGGCATACACGCTGCTCAAGGCCAGGGATGTAACGGTCGGCAAAAGCCTCGTCGAAGCCGACCAGGTAGACGCGATGAAGGAACTTCTGGGCAGGGCCGGCGGAAAGATTATCCTGCCGTGCGACCACGTCGGCACCGACGACTTCGCCCACGGCCAGCCTTCGGCGATCAACGACGTGAACATTCCCGACAACCTCATGGGCATGGACATCGGCCCGGAGACGATTGACGAATTTTCCGAGATTATCCTCGCCGCCGGCACGGTGGTATGGAACGGCCCGATGGGCGTGTTCGAAAGGCCCGACTACGCTACGGGCACCAAGGCCGTCGCCGAAGCAGTCGCCAAGGCAACCGGACACGGGGCTGTCAGTGTTATCGGCGGCGGAGATTCAGCCGCGGCGGTCGTGCAGATGGGATTGGCTGACAAAATGACCCACGTTTCCACCGGCGGCGGTGCAAGCCTGACCTATCTCGAAGGCAAAGCTATGCCCCCGATCGAAGTATTGGATCAGAAATAGGCGTTGGCCTGGTGGCATGTTCACGGTTTGCGTTGGCATGCCACCAGGTACTCAAATTCGCCAAAAAACTCCGGGAATTGAAGATTTTGCCATAAAACCGGTATATTTATCCGTGGGGTTGTGTCAAAAAAAGGCTGTAATTTGAGGCGTTTGTCCCGAATAGGGGGCGAAAACGTGGGATTTTTTGCTATCCGGGGATTCTTTACGTTGATTTTTCTATAACGGTAGTGCTATAATTCTAGGTTCTGTATATAGATAGACTTCATGGGAGATTCAGGAGAAAATTCTATGGCTGAGCTGCTGGAAGCCAGTGTAAAAAAACTCATTACTAAGGGTAAAGAGCGGGGCTATCTCACTTACGAGGAGATGAACAAGGACTTGCCGGACGAGGCTGCCTCTCCGGAGAAGCTTGACTCCTTGCTGATGACCCTGGACGAGTTGGGCATCGAGCTGGTCGACGAGGCCGATGTTGTCGAGAAGGACAAGTTCGTCGACGGCACCGAGAAGCCCGCGGCGAAATCCAAGGCGGCCGGGACGAGTGAAGAAATCGCCATGGAGACGCGGCGGGTCGACGACCCTGTCCGCATGTATCTTACGCAGATGGGCGAAATTCCGCTGCTGAAGCGGAGCGAGGAAATCGCTCTTGCCAAGAAGATAGAAATGGCTCGTATGCACTTCCGCCGGCGGGTGCTGGAAAGCGATTACTGCATCCAGGAAGCGTCGGAGATTCTCTGGCAGGTGCACAACGGCGATTTGCCCTTCGACCGCACGATGAAAATTTCCACCGCGGAGAACCTCTCGAAGGAAACCATTACCGAACGTATGCCCGCAAATCTCGCGACGGTCAAGCTGATGATTGAGGCCAGCGACAACGACTGGGATGCTCACGTCAAGGCTGAGCCGGACGGACCGGTGCACCGGAAGACGCATCGCAACCTGTGGCGGCGGAGGCGGCGGGCGGCCAAGCTGCTGGAAGAGCTGTCGCTGCGGACTAGCCGCATTCAGCCGATGATGAAAAAACTCCAGCACATCTCCGACAAACTCGCCCAACTGCACCGGGAAATCGAGTCGGCGGACAAAAACAACATTCCGCCGGAAGATGTCGAGGTAATGAAGGAAGAAATCGAAGGCCTGGTGGACCTGGCCCACGAAGAGCCGGACCTGCTCAAGAAGCGCGTCAAGGCGATTCAGAAGGTATTCAACGATTACGAGCAGGCCAAGCGTGAGCTTTCCGGCGGCAATCTGCGGCTGGTGGTTTCCATCGCCAAGAAGTATCGCAACCGCGGCCTGAGTTTCCTGGATATTATCCAGGAGGGCAACACCGGCCTGATGCGGGCGGTGGACAAGTACGAATACCGCCGCGGCTACAAGTTCAGCACCTACGCCACTTGGTGGATTCGCCAGGCAATTACCCGCGCCATAGCCGACCATGCCCGCACGATCCGTATTCCCGTGCACATGATCGAGACGATGAGCAAGCTGCGGAATATCTCCAAGAAGCTGGTGCAGTCGCTCGGCCGCGAACCGACCATCGAAGAAATCGCTGAGGAAGCCGGCATGAGCGTCTCCGAGGCGCGGCGGGTGCTGAAAATCTCACGGCATCCGATCAGTCTGGACCGTCCCGTCGGCGAGAGCGAAGACAGCTACTTCGGCGACTTCATCGAAGACGAAACCGCCGAAAGCCCCGTCGAGACAGCCGGCACGGAAATGCTGAAAGACCGGATCGAAGAGGTACTCAAGACCCTGACATATCGGGAGCGAGAGATCATCAAGTTGCGGTACGGCATCGGCGACGGCTATACTTACACGCTGGAGGAGGTCGGGCGGATTTTCAAGGTTACCCGCGAGCGAGTCCGGCAGGTCGAAGCCAAGGCCATCCGCAAGCTCCAGCACCCCGTCCGGGCCAGGAAACTCGAAGGCTTCCTCGAAGGCAAGACCGCCGGAAACAGCCACGGCGCCTTCCCGGGCAGCCTCAAGTAGTCAGCTGCCCGGGTTAATGAAAAACAAATGAGTGGATGCGATAAGGCAAGAAGGGGTTATCCAATGCGAAAACTGATCGGAGTTTCTCTAATTACAACGTGTCTCTTCGTGGCCGGTGTTTTGCTGGCGGGGGACAAGAGTAACACGAAGGTGAAGGCTACGGAGTATGTATTTGTCTTGCCTTCATTTGATGCCGTGTCAATCAAGGATGCCGATAAGGCTGCGAACAACTCTGTAGACGCGTACTACAAGGCGGTTAGATATCTGCTGACCCAGTTGCGGAATTCCAAGACCCCCGCCGCCAAGACGTACACCATCTATCTGCTAGGAACATTTCGCGCAAAACAAGCCGTCTGGGATCTGGTCAAGATAATTGACTTCAAGGCGACACATGTTGATCCAAAGACCAGAATCGGCCGTTGGGGTCCATATCCGGCACAAGAGGCTCTTTCAAAGATTGGTTTTCCGTCTGTTGAACCGATTGTGAAAGCCCTTGGCAAAGAAGAGAATCAAACGCGACGGAAGCTCATGCTGATGGTCTTGTTAGACGTCCTTGGTAAGGATGTAGCCCAATTCGTTCTTCAGAGGGCGTCAAAGACGGCAACAGATAAAGAGAAGCCGCGGTATGAGAAAGCTACAAGCTTATTGAAGTCGTGGAAATGAGAAGCACTGAGGCGGGTGGCATGGCGACACTGTAGGGGTCGCCATGAGGAGTGGCGTATAAATTGCGAAAGGGAATAAGATGGCCAGCCTATCGGGTGTTCCAATCAGCACATTGACTGCCATAATCGGTGTTTGTCTCCATCTGCTCCTGCCTGTAATAAGTCGTCCCGGAAAAAGTGGTTTGGCCCTGTATTTTTAGGAGTCAATGCGGCTGA
>JAIORC010000006.1 GCA_021108335.1 Phycisphaerae bacterium | reverse complement strand
AGGCCTATCATTACTCCCTGGATGTTGACTTCGCTTACGCGGATGGGTTCGTAGTTTTTGTTGGCCGGCTGGAGACGGGCCTTGCCTTTTTCGCGGTAAAGTTTCTTGAGCGTCGCGTCGCCGTCCGGCAGCAGGGCTACCACCGTTTCGCCGTCGCGGGCGGTGTTGCGCCTCTGGCAGACCACGATGTCACCGTCGCAGATATGGTCATCAATCATGCTGTCGCCGGAAACTTCCAGCGCGAAGGTATTTCCATCCGGCGGAAAGAGCTTTTCCAGATCGACCGTCTCGGGATTTTCGACAGCCTCTATTGGCACGCCAGCTGCGATTCGTCCCATCAGGGGAATTTTCGCGGCACTCTCGTCGTCAAAACGAACACCCTCAGACACCTGCAAAGAGCGTGCCTTGTGCTTTTCTCCCCGCACCAGCAGCCCTTTTCTTTCGAGTGCCCCGACGTGTTCGAAGACGGTTACCTTTGTCAGTTGCAGGTGGTCGCCAATCTCTTGCATCGTCGGAGAATAGCCGTTGTTCGTTCGGAAATCCCGAATGAACCGTAGAATGCTTAGCTGTCTTGGCGTGGCGGTTTGCATGTTTTTTCTCCTGTTCCTGCGTTTGTACCTGCCGTGTAACGGCGTTTGTTTTGTCGGTTGACAGGCCTGCTTCGGCAGCCTGCTTGTCTGCTTTTGTCGCCTGGGCCGCCACTGTGGCAGCCGGCGTTGTTTGCCTGGCCTGTACTGGCTTAGCTGTTTGCGGCAACCTGCTCATAACGGCGTCGGCTGCGGCAATCTGGGCGGCGACGAGTTTTTCGTCGGCTTCCTGCCGCGACTCGATCCGCACCTTCCGCAATACTTCCAGCAAAGACTGAACCACGGTCTTCAGCGGCGTGGACTTCTTCGTCCAAACAACACCCGCCGGGCCAGTGCTCAGAAGCGGCGGCTCCAGGCCAAGATCCGCTGCCAGCTTCGCTATCGCCAGTGGTTTAACGTCTTCCAGAATCGGCTTTGCCGACTTCGGCCAAACGTATCGATAATCTCCGCCAGGTCCAAACTGGCACAATGGTGGGTTATTGCTCATGGCTTCCATACCTTTCGGCCTGCATCCTTGCCGTCGTCTTCCGCCCGTACCCGCCGCCTGCGATAGTCTTCCCGGAGCAGCTCCAGGAAGGCCCGCGCATCCGACCGGCCCAGGCGGTAAAAAGCTTCCGATAACCCAGTTGTTTCCAGTAGCGATTTTACCGTCGTGCTATGATCAGCCGCCCTCATGGGAACCTCCTTAGAGGACTTTAAGCAATTCTTGTCGCATCCTTGCTACTGCGATGTCTTGGGTACATCGCCCGGCTGCATCGGCAACCTATTCAGGTTGCCTGCTTCGCCGTCCTTGTCCCAAAACATCTCGCTACGCACTGCTACGACAATCATTACTCAAACTGCTCTAAAAAATCATTCCCGTTACGAACGGCTGCGATTTTTAGAGGCTCGCTCATGTTTTTGGCCTCTGTTCGCATTAACTTTAACCTTACATCGGCTGGGTGTCAAGCAATTCATCAGGAAATTTGAAAAAAATTTGGCGTTTGTTTGGCCGTGACGGGCAGCTTTCTACCCGCCGCGATTCCCAGACCCAATATATTGGTATCGCAATCCTCCCAGACACTATCCATTGAGAATTATCGGCAAGGAACAATGCCAGCCTCCAGCGAAAAACTCCCTGGCCCCCCAAGTGAGCAAACATCATGGCTGCCGTTTCGCTCCCGCTACGGCACCCAATACAAATGGAAGTTTACTTAACGGTTGTCGCCATAGTCTACGTCATTCGCAATTCCTGATTATTTCTTGTTTTTGTCGCATGCATCTCATATGGTTTTATTGTTGTCCCAACGGGGAATTGTGATATTTTCAGGCGTGATGTGTTTCCATCACATTCGACAAATACGAAAGCGGTGAATACTGATGATGGGCAAGCGACCGATTTTACTCTGGCTGATTGTGGGATTTGCTGGTGTATTCATATTCTCTTCGGTCTGGAGCAAACCCGCGAATGGCAAGGGCAAGCGGGGCAAGCCAACACAATTATATCTTTCCGACGAAGTACTGCCAGCCTATGTTCCACCAGCCACAAAAACCGGCAGGTATTCTATTGAAGACATTGGAGTAAGCCGCAAACTGTGTTATGCAATCTGCCGCAGTTATCGCGAAAAACTTAGAAAGGGGAAACCCACTCCCAAAAAGAAACGCGACGAAGGGAATGAAAAAAAGGATAAGACAGCCCCTTGTCGCTGGAATGTCTATGTGCCGCCGCACTACAAGCCCGGTACACAGTTCGGCCTACTTGTTTTCCTCAACAGTTGCCCCAGGAACCTGCCCCAGGGACGGTGGCAGAAACTTTTTGACAAGTACAATCTCATCTGGATCGGGCCGGCTAATGCGGGCAACAAGTGTTATGTTCCCTGGCGACAGGCATTGTCGGTCGATTCGGTACGACAGATTCTCAAAGCCGGCTACTCTATCGACCCGGGTCGCATCTACGTCGCCGGCGCTTCCGGCGGGGGGAGAATGTCAAGCCGTATCGCCGTGATGCACTCCGATATTTTCACGGGGAATATTCCTATCATCGGCGTGGATTACTTCCGCAAAGTCCCTTCTCTGACCGGAAAAGGATATGCTCAGGGGCCTAGTTATTGTCCGAGCGCCTCGGCTGTTCGTCGGGCCAAACAAAACTGTCGTATCTACATCATCGCGGGCGAAAAAGATAAAATAAATACACCGGACCAGATGGGCGCCGTAGCAAGGGCCATGAAAAAGGATGGTTTTAAATATGTTCAATTCCATGCAATTCCCGGCATGGGACATGACCGGCCTTCCACTGAATGGATGGACAAGGCTTTTCTGTTTCTCGACGCTCCCCTTGCCGGTACAGCCAAAAAAGCATATAAAAAAGGGCTGAAGCACCTAAAAGCCCAAAAGTCAGGCCCGGCACTACTTGCCTTCACACGTGCCGCGGCACGAGGATGGGAGCAGGATTTCCTTGAGGACGCCGCCAAAAAACGCGATGAACTCTTTTCCCAGTGGCAAACAGACATCGCCGAGATGGAAAAACTTCTTGATCCCCTCGACAAACGCCAAGCCAACAAGCAGCTCAAGGAACTCTGTAAAAAGTGGACCACCTACGCCAAAAAATACAAACAAACATTTCAAAAGCGAATCAAGCAGGCAGAGAAAAAGAAGAAAGCCAGCGGCGACAAGTAAAGGGAACCTCTAAGAATTCATCCCCGCTATGAACGGCTGCAATTTTCGCAGGCTTCGTTGTCGGGTCAAAATCATCCTCGACGTAGCTATGGCATAAAATATGCCACTGCCGCCGCAAGAAGGTATGCTTCGGCGTGGCATTCGAGATTCTATCTCGGACGATACTCTAAACTTCCACTATTTCATGAAGTACTTTATCCGGCACAAAACCATTTATCGCCGCGATATAACCCCGGATAGCCTCATCCAGATTTTTGATAGCCTCATCTCTGGACTCCCCACAACTCATGCAACCTGGCAACGAGGGACAAAAAGCACTGTATCCCCCATCCTGATTTTCCACAACCCGAATGCTTAATTTCATTTCGCACCTCTTCGCGATCAGTTATTCCCTGTACTCATAACCCATTTGTCAAACACCGGCAAAAATAGCAACAACCCGATTTAACAACATTATCGGAAAAACCAGGCCGCTTTTTTTAATTATTCCTACTATAACAACAAACCCCGCATGAAAATTTCACTGAACATAGAAATAATGCCTACCATGCAAAAATACGTATAGCCTATTAATAATAGACAAATATTAAATCCTTATCAAGGGAAAATCAATATTGTGTAAAATAAAAAAAACGATACCAAATATCAAGCCAATATCCAATATCAGCTTCCAGGGTAGTGTCGATGAGAAATCAGCCAATACTACAGCACAACTTATTCTCGGAAAACAAGCTCGGCACAGGTTTGCAAACCTACTGCTGTGGCAAAACGTGATCGCCTGGAAAGGCCGTCGCGACAGAGGTGTGTTTTTCGGAGTCCCATACCAATCAACTTCCCAATCTTTTTTCCAAAAAAATTATCCCACTCAGAATCATATTCTTTGCTTTTTTTGCAAAATTTATTGTCGGAACCCCCAAACCTGACAGAAATTCCGTCGACGGCAAGATCAAATAATCCGTGCCCCCAACCCCCCCACCCGTAATGACCTACAAAAAATGGAATATATCTGGGGCGAGTTGTCCGATACATATGAAATATAAATGTTGTGGTAAAGGCTATGTGATTATATGTGAAAAAGGCGAAAAAGGCCGATCTCTGAATACTCGGAAAGTTTATCAGGTCATATTTTTTGTGTTGCAATTTCCAACTAATCCCCTAGTCTGATGGGTTAATAATTGATGTATGATGTACGTGAAAAACAGCAGTCACACAGGAGCAGGAAAGAGGAATATGTTTCGAGTAACCACTAGCCCGAAGAGGAAGGAGCTCATCATGAAGCGGACTCATTCCAGACAACTTGGTTTTGCCGGTCCTTTGCGGTTTGTTTTTTTGCTGCCGGTCATTGCGGTCTTTGTTTTTACCGGCTGCACCAAGGAAAGTGTGCGCCAGTATACCAGTTTCGCTCCGTCCTCTCGAGGCGGTAGCCTTCAGCCGAAGCATATGGTTATCGGAGGCGATGCCAAGGACTCCGCGGCAATGGCGTCCGCGGATGAGGCGTTAACCGAAGCCGACTGGCGAATTCTCGAAGGCGTAGCCCCCCGCTCGATGTGGGAGCAAATTCTTCAGGCCAAGGCGGACGCGGACGCTGTTGCCGCCGCAACCCCCACCGCCCCAGTCGCGCCCCAGACGGAGCCGGCTGCCCATCCTCGCCATGATGTACCGGTGATTCCGTTGGGTAACGGAATGGTGCAGATCGTTTACAAGCTTCGCCATTACGGCGGCGTGGGTATCAGTTCAAAACGCGACGGCGGGACTCAACGCCGCAAGATTACACTCGCCAAGCCCGACCTCAAGCCGCTGGCGGGCCTCGTGCAGAAACAATTAGCCGGCAAAGGCTCCGTCGCACCGCTGCCGTCGGAAAACTCGCTGGTAGTTCTCTGCCCCAAATCCGCCAAGGATGCGGTATTGAACGTACTGAACGAAATCGACAAGCCGCAGCCGCAGGTCAGCATCTCCGCGAGAGTTTTTGAAGTCAGCCACGACTTCGACTTCCAGTACGGCGCGAACGCACTCATCAAGCACCTGGGCGCTACAAACAAACAGGGCTTTGCCACCAAGTTCAGCCCCAAATCCTTCGCCGGTGCAGTCGTCAATCCAATCGAAAATCTCGTCCCCGACCCGGGCGCCGCTCTGCGATTGATCCAGATATTCGAAGAAGCGGGCATCACCCTCGACCTCACTTTCCAGGCTTTGGCGGAAACGGGACTCATCAAGGTCGTCTCCGAGCCTCGCATGACTGTTTCCCACGGGGAAACCGGTTACATGCTGGCCGGACAGGAACTGCCGATCCAATCCGCACGCCTGTCGAACAATAACCTCATCGCCCAGAAGGTTTCCTACAAGCCGGTGGGCATTCAACTGTATATAACGCCCCGCGTAATCAATGATGACAGCGTCAAGCTGCACGTGGTTACCGCCGTTACCGCGGTTTCCGGCTTTGCCCCTTTGCCCAAGCTCTCCGATCACGAGAAACCGACAGCCATCGTCAATCCGATTCTCGACTCGCGGGAAGCCGAAACATCCGTTACCGTCCAGGACGGCAAGACGCTCGTCATTGGCGGCATGCGGATGATTCGCACGATCCGCCGGGAAAGCAAAGTGCCCGGCCTCGGCGACCTCAAAGTCATCGAGTGGATGTTCAAAAAGCATCGCACCCAAAAACAACTGACCGACCTCTACTTCTTCGTAACGCCAAGAATAATCGACATAGAAAAAGAATCCGCCGCGGTAAACTCCAAAAAAGCGACGGTAGCATTGAAATAACCCCGGCATAGCGACGGCAACAAAAAATCCGGCAAGACGTTGAGTCTAATTACGGCTTTTTAGCGGCCTTGCTTGTCTTGAGAATATATTCCACCAAGTCATGTACCTTGGTTGACGGGTTGCGGTCAATTGGATTGCTTTTGTCTTTATGTTGATGAGTATCTATGGCTTTTGCATTTTTGATTGCCGTATCGGTGTTGTCTTTGATTTGCGAGTAAACATCCTGCCCCTTCTCATAATCAGGATAATGTTTTATTAGTTCCTTTTTAACTTCATCATAATCCAGAAATGGCCGCCCGATCTTTTTGAAGTGAAGCAGAATCCAAAACTCAAAACAGGGATTCGAATACGCAACTTTTATACCTTCTTTTGCAGCTTTTTTGAAAGCCTTTATCAAGTGGGGATTATTAGTAGGATTCTCAGTATCAAAAACCGCCCAGACATGGTCGTAGTCTTCTAATTCCTGCGCCCTGTCATTTTCTCTCTTTTTTATCGCCTGGTCAACCACCGTCCATGGAGCAGACCCTTTGGAAGCCTTTACCGTAACTGTTACGCCACGGTACTCCCGTCGTAGAGCATTAAAGTATTTCGGCTCCGTCTTTTTCCCCTCACAAACTATAAGCACGCGCTCTTGAATCTGCCTGGAAGATGAAGGCCGCTTGAGCGATTTTCGGGGTAATCTTCGCGTCATTTGATTTCAAACGCCTCCAAAATCGGGACAGCACCGTATCGGCCTGCAAGATAACCTTTTTGCATAGCCGCACCCTTCCGTGGTTTCTGCTCCTTGTAATCCTGCAACGAGTAAAGGTGTGATGCCCCGCCCTCATCCTTTTCAGTAAACCAAATCTGGTCGCGTCTGAAAAGTTCAGGATCCAAAAGTGTCGTGTCGTGAGTAGCGAACACCAATTGCGTACCTTGCTTATTCATCTCGGCACTATTGACAAATTTTATCAGTTCTCGCGTCAGGAGAGGATGCAAACTGGCTTCCAACTCATCAGCAAACACGGTCATCCCCAAAGCTATCATTTGAAACCACGGAAAAGCTAATTGAAAAAGTCTTTGTGTACCTTCAGATTCATCATCCAAATCGAAGAATTCTTTCTCACCAGTATCTGAGTTGTGGTGAACACATTGTATTTCCAATGGTGGTTTTTCCTTGAATTTCCGAAGGTAATCGGCTTTTACTTCTTCCGGCATATCCTCAGGGAAAAATAATTCTTCCGGTTTTAATTTCGATACTTCGACTCCACGAATCCCCAAATCTGCATTTTCCAGAAAAGCATTCACAAATTCAACGATATCTACTTTCAACTCCTTCAGTTCCTTGTCTATGAAAGCGTGTGCTGTAACGGGTGCGAACTGGTCTTTGGGCGGTAATATTTGCAGATACTTCTGGAACCACTCGTACACTGTAGTCAGTTGTTTGTTGTTCCATTGGGCTGCTACTGATAGAAAAAGGGTATTGGCCTTGGTTATATCCGCCAATTGTTGTTTTTGGCCTTTAAGAAAAGATCCGAATTCCCAACCTTCCTTTTCTGTTTTTTTATCATACGTGCGTCCGAACCAGCTTTGGACACGATCTATGGTACGACCCTCGGGAAAAGCCCCAAGCCATTCCTCTTCGACACGCTTTTTCGTCAAGGCAAAGCCATACTGGTAACGAATTTTTTCGTGAATGAAAGTAACTTCAAACTCGGTGGGCATGTCTTCAGACTCAGCATCAAGACGATACGGGACTACAGGCATATCTTCGCCAGGTTTGTAATCCGCGGACTTAAGTACGATGTCGCGCATTACGTCAATCGCCTTGATAAGGTTGCTCTTGCCTGAAGCATTGGGGCCGTAAATCGCAGTTGTTTTCAGCAGCTTTAACTTACCGGCATCGATGCAGTTTTCTTCCAGGCTTTTGTCACTGCCGGCAACAAGGCTCAGAACCTGCTCACCCCGAAAAGAACGGAAATTTTTTACGCGAAATTCGACTAACATTGGCATCTCCCTTGAACCACACGGCTATTTTTGCAGATTTTCTGCAAAAAAACAACCTAAAAAAGACACCGATTGAATTTTGTACGCGAATTTTTCTATCAAACATCGTGGCTGTCGCTTCGCTCCCGCCACGGCACCCAACATAGAGTGTGGGGTGAGTGGTTCTGCCGAAGGTAGATTCACCCACGCGGTGATCGGCTGACGCTGCTACTTTACTCGGATTGCTACGAGGGTTGTGTCGTCTCCGCGTTGCTGGATGCCCGCGAATCTTCGCATGCACCAGAGACAGTGACGGGTGATGACCTGGGCGCTGAATCCCTCGGCGGCGGCGAACTGCAGCGCCTCGGCAATCCGCTGACGGCCGAATTGTTCGCCCTCAAAATTCGCCGCCTCGTTCAGGCCGTCGGTGTAAATCAGTATCACGTCGCCGGGCAGCAAATCCACGCGAGAAATCGGGTAATCCATGTCCGGGAATATTCCCAGTACGCCGCCGGCGGCTTCCAACTCCGTACACTTGCCGTCGCGGACGAGCATCGGCGGCAGATGGCCGGCACAGGAATACGTCAACTCCAGCGTCTCGCTGTTGAGCACGCCGTAAAACATCGTGGCGAAGTCGCTTATGAGGGTATCGGCGCACAGGTCGCGGTTCACCTGCTCCAGCACTTCGGACATGTCGTAGACGTTTCTGGCGTGGGCTCGCAGGGACGCGCGAATCGAGGCCATCAGCAGCGACGCTCGCACGCCTTTGCCCACGACGTCGCAAATGGCGATGCCGAGATTATCCGGCGGCAGGTTGATATAATCGTAAAAGTCGCCCGCCAATTGCTGGCTGGGCACGTATTCTCCGAAGATGTCGAACCCTTCGAAGGACGGGCTACGATCGGGGATCATTCGTCGCTGGACTTCGCCGGCCATGGCGACCTGGCGTTTGATTTCCCAGGAATGGACGGCGTCTTCATGCAGGCGGCTATGCGAAATCGCAGCCGCCGCGGCGTTGGCGATCGTTTTAATCAACTCCGTCTCGAACCAGTCGAATTTGTGTGTCTGGCCCATATAGACGCGTATCAAACCCTCGCATCGGCCTTTAAATACCATCGGCGCGCACAACCCGCTGGCAAATCCCTCCCGGCTGGCTGCGTCCGGGTATACCACGCGAGGGTCGCTGGGAATATCCGCAATATACACGGGCTTACCGGTCTGCACCGCTTCCTGGTCGATAAGACTCTGATCGAGGCGAATGACACCCTTGTCCAGGTACGCATCGGATAAATTGCAACCGGAGCGGATCACCAGTTCCTGCCCGTCCGCCGCCAGCAAGCGAATTGTAGAAGCCTTCGCATCGGTCGCCTCGACCACCGTGCGGGTAATCGTATCCAACACTTTCTGAAAATCGTAGCCGCCTGTTGTAATCTGCGCGGTTACCTTGTGCAGGGCGACAAGCTGCTGGATCCGGCTGCGAAGCTGGACGGCCCCGCGGCAGAACTGCTCCAACATATTGGCCATCAGCGGCATGAGGTTTTTGTGCATCGGCTCCAGGGCGGCATTTACATAACTTCCTTCAGCGGTCGCCTCCCGGAGCAGCCGAACCTGCCCGATTACCTCGTCGTCAACCACTACCTGCGCTTCGCTGAAATCGGTATCAACATACCCCGCCTTGCAGGGGATTCGTTTGAGATCGCAGGGTTCCTCCTCGCCGGAAGGAGTCGCCTCGTATTCGGCACGGCACGGGGCTAGCAGCGCCCGCCCGTCCGAGGTGCAGATACACACCGGCTGCCCAGCCACCGCGGAAAATTCATCCTGCAGCCGCTGAAGGGTTTTCATGTCCAGATAGTCTGTTAACTCAGCCACGTTTCTTCTCGTTGTTGTTCCTGAAAATATCATTACGCCCACCCCTGTAAAAATGTACTATAAAAAAACCCCGCTGAAGAGCGGGGCATTATAATTCGTTCCCCGCTGGAATCAAGCAGATTCCTTTTTTACCGTTCGTGCCCCGAAGAGGCTTGCCGCCACATCGCCGCTTACCATGTCGGCGGTAATCTCGTACCTAGCGTTCTCTTCTTTCTGTTCCGGCAATTCGTACATAAGCTCCAGCATGAGATTTTCGACCACAGACCGTAACGCCCGCGCGCCGACATCCCGCTTGATCGCCTTTTCCGCGATTGCCTTGAGAGCCTCGTCGGTAAACTCAAGCTTGGTGTCTTCCAATTCGAAGAGCCTCTTATATTGTCGCGCGAGGGCGTTTTTCGGCTTGGTCAGGATATTGACCATCGCCTCGGCATCGAGTGGTTCGAGCGACGTAATGCATGGCAGCCGGCCTATCATCTCCGGGATCATGCCGAAATGCACCAGATCGTCCGGCTGCACCTGGCTGAGCGTATAGCCGTGCTCCTTGGGCGTGGTGTCGGGATGATCCTCCGAAACGAACCCGATAGCCTGCCGCCCGAGACGCTTGCGGATGATATCTTCCAACCCGGTAAACGTGCCGCCGCAAATAAAGAGAATCTGCGAGGTGTCCAACTGGATATACTGCTGCTCGGGATGCTTCCGCCCGCCCTGCGGGGGGATATTCGCCGTCGTGCCTTCCAGCATTTTCAGCAGCGACTGCTGCACACCTTCGCCGCTGACGTCGCGGGTAATCGAAACATTCTGGGAAGTTCGCCCGATTTTGTCGATTTCGTCGATGTATATAATGCCTCGCTCCGCGGCTTCCAGATCGTAATCCGCAGCCTGCAGAAGTTTCAGCAGGATATTCTCCACATCCTCGCCGACATACCCAGCCTCGGTCAGCGTAGTGGCGTCGCCGATGGCGAACGGTACGTTCAGCACCCGCGCCAACGTCCTCGCCAGCAAGGTCTTGCCGCAACCGGTCGGGCCGATCAGCAGGACATTGGACTTTTCGATCTCCACCTCGTCGCTGTTCTCGCTGTCCGAATGGCTCAGCCGCTTGTAGTGGTTGTGCACCGCCACAGCCAGAACCTTCTTGGCGTGATCCTGGCCGATGACGTACTGGTCGAGAAATTCCTTGATCTGCCGCGGCGCGGGAATCGCCCCCAGCAGCGACTTGGACTGCGTCGAACGCCTCTGCTCCTGCCGGATGATCCTGTTGCACAGGTCCACACAGTTGCCGCAGATGTACACGCCATTCGGACCTTCGACAACCGGGCCGACTTCTTCGCTGGTACGATTGCAGAAACTGCAACTGCCCGAACGCTTCTTCGTGCCGCCACCGCCGCCTTTGCCGCCGAAACTATTTTTGTTATTGGATGAACTCATTGTTCGCCTTCAATCCCGCCTACTGCCCATCGGAAGCGGCAGGTTCTATCCCTGATACCGTAGAATTCTTTATACTATCATCCGAACCGGCATTATTCGAGTCTTTTTTCGCGGCGAAATCCAGCGGCAGAACCAGCCGTCGCATGGAAGCAAATTCCTCATCGCTGATCTGCCCGGCCTGTCGCATCGCCTCGACCTGCTCAATCGTCAAGCCGGCAGAGATATCCTCCGAAGATGACCGCCTTGGGTCATATCGGCGTTGAATCCACCGGACTGCAAAAAATCCCAGAATCAGAAGCGCGATAAACACACCGCCGGCAATCAACACCTCGACACTCGTGCCGCTGATCGACAAAAACATGCCAGTTCCATTCATATTTTGTCCATTTTAGCCCACCAATACCTCAATTCCACCACAAATCACGCGAAAAACTTTCACAATACCGGCTTAGCAGATAGAATACGGGCATGAAACCTGAGGAAACCCAGCAGCGTCGCACGGGGCAAAAGTCGAGAGGATTCACCTACGCACTGGTATTCGGCCTGATTTCAGCAGTCCTTATGCTGCTGCCATATTTCCTGGTCGATGTATTTCACGTCATCCCTGAGGCACATGAAGATTTGGCTTTGATCGCTTTGTATATTGGAGGATTCCCGGTAATTATCCTCATCAAAATCGTGAGTTTGTTTGGCGATGTTTTTCTTTGGCCAGATTCATATGGCGCTGAAGTAATTATATTTTGTTTCTTTTTCTCTATTTTTGCCTGGTGTTTTTTCGGTCTGATTATTGGAAAGTGTGTTGACAAAATAAAGGGTAGGTAGAATACGTCTATGAAATTACCTGAGATTACACGGCTTAAGACCCGGCTGGTGGATGTTGGCGGGGTGAAAATCGGCGGCGGGCAGCCCGTGGTCATCCAGAGCATGACCAATACGCAGACCGCGGACGCTGCCGCGACGATAGCCCAGGTACGTGCCCTGGCTGATGCAGGCGCGCAACTCGTGCGAGTCGCCACGCCGGCCCCAGCCGACACAGCCGCTCTGAAAGAAATCGTGGCTGCATCGCCCGTACCGATTATCGCCGACGTACACTTTCACTTTCAGCGAGCGCTGGAAGCTATCGCCGCCGGCGTAGCCAAAATTCGCCTGAATCCCGGCAATATCTCCGACAGCCAGAAGGTGCGGCAGATTATCGATGCCGCCGGAGAGGCCGGCGTCGCGATTCGCGTCGGCGTCAACGAGGGTTCCGTTTCCGACCGGCGCGACAAGGAGCAGTTCGAGAAGGATCGCCACCGGCAGCTTGACGAACTGATGGCTGAGAAGCTCGCGGAGTATCTCGAACTGTTCGAGGCCGTCGGCTTTACCAAGCTGGTGTTGTCGGCGAAAAGCCACGACGCGGTTACCACCATCGCCGCCAACCGCATCATCACCGGGCGGTGGGACTACCCGCTGCATCTGGGCGTTACGCACGCCGGCACAGCCTCCACCGGCGCGATCCGCTCGGCGGCGGCCCTGGGCGCACTGCTGGCTGAGGGCATCGGCGATACGATACGCATCAGCTACGCCGGCGACCCGGTCGCGGAAGTTGTCGCAGCCAAGGAGTTGCTGGCTTCGTTGCGGCTGCGTCGGCGGGACGGCGTGGAGCTGATCGCCTGCCCCACCTGCGGACGGCTGCAAATGGACCTCGAACCGATTGTCGAGCAGGTGCAGGCTGCCCT
>JAIORC010000377.1 GCA_021108335.1 Phycisphaerae bacterium | reverse complement strand
GGTACATACATCACTCAAACTACCGTGGGTTCGGAGAGTTCCACCACTTGGGCTCTGACAACCGAGAATTTTTATTGTGGTGCGAACGTGGGCCAGGTTGAAATACAATTTGTCGCGTATGACATAATCAAGACTGGCGGTTACGGTTCATACTGGATAGACGACGTATCGGTTACCCCCGAGCCGGCAACGATGTCGCTGCTGCTGCTTGGTTTGCCGCTGGCCCTTCGCCGTAGACGGAAGTAAACAAGTAACATTGCAATTGTTTTTCATCTTGTGTGTCGGGGCATGGCAGTTTCGTGCCCCGGCACACTCTCCTGCTTTTTGCAGGCAGGTAACAGCTGGAAGGTTTATGTGCCACAGCGTGAGGTGATATTATGAATAAACGTCAAACGCAAATTGATATCGGGCAATCGCGTTCGGGCTTTATCTTTGTAGGCATCTTGTGGCCATGGTTATCTCCACGAAGAGTTGTCAAAAATGCCTGCCGCATCAAGTGGCCCAAGCCGGCAAATAGACGTACATTCCCGATTTGGTTCAACCGCCCGGTTAACATACCACAAAAACAGTATCTGTCCCCGTTATCACATTGCTGAAAAAAAAGTCTTGACGGACAACGATTTCTGTGATATATTTAAGTTTACGTAATCGGTTACGGGATACAAAAGTCTGGCAAAAGTCCTATTATTTCGGCTATATTGACAATAATAGAAGATATTGAAAAATCTTCCGAAAGCGGTTACGGAGCTCCTGTTTGCTTGTGAGAATTTTGATATGAAAACAACTATCAGCAAAATGGCGCAGTTGGCGAATGTCTCCGAGGCTACCGTTTCTCGTGCTATCAACAACAAGCCGGAAATCAGCAAGCAAACCAGGCAGAGGATTTTAACCCTGGCCAGGCAGTTTAACTACCAGCCGAACATCATGGCCAAGTCATTGCGAAGTAAGCGGACCCACACAATCGGCTTGATCCTTGCCGATATCGAAAACCCCTACTTTGCGGCATTGACGAAGGCGGTGGAAAGAAAGGCGATCTCAGAGGGATATCACGTGCTGCTTGGGATAATGGTCGATGACCTTCAGCAGCAGGCCGAGTACGTCCGCCTGTTTCAGACCGGCCGTGTTGACGGAATACTTCTTACCTCGCAAAAAGCTGAAGTGAACTGCCTGTCGCAACTTGACCACATGCTCGATATGAAGCGGAGAAATTTCCCCTTCGTTTACCTCGGCGGCGTGGAATATCGGGATGTGGATTATATTACTCACGACAACGAACTGGCAGCATACAATTTGATATCCCACCTGATAGATTTGGGCCATAGAAAAATCGGATTCCTCCATACGAAGTACGCCACCAAAATGAGGGAACTCGGATATAGAAAAGCGCTGGCTGATCACGATATACCGTTGAACGACGAGTTGATGGTGCCAATTGAAGTCGGGATAGCACAGGCCAGGCAGGCGACCGAAAAGCTCCTGAACAGACCGGACCGCCCAACGGCAATCGTCGGAATCAACGACTTCGTCGCTTTCGGGGTGCTGCAGGCAGTACGTGAATTCGGGCTTAGCGTTCCGCAAGACGTAGCCGTTGCCGGTTTCGACAATATCGAACTTGTCCAATCGCTGGACATTCCCCTGACGACAGTCGCCATATCGGTAGAAAAAATGGCCGATGAGGCAATCAATCTGCTCCTCAAGAAAATCGAGGGCAAAAAAACAAAAGTACCAGAGCATATTACTATTGAACCCGAGTTGATAATCAGGCAATCAACGCAGGCAAATCGCAAGAAAGGAGATGTTGAGCCGGAAATATAAGAGAAAAATTTAGCGGAGAAAGGAAGAAGCCGGAACGGTTCCGGCTTCGAGGAAATGATAGTTGGACGTTTTAGAAGGAGAAAGAAGATGAACAAACAAAAAGTATTGATGAGTATTTTGGTTGGTTTTGTATTGGTGCTCGGTGTAACGGCGCCGGCGGGAGCCAATCTGGTGCTGAACGGTGATATGGAAACGGACGCCAACACCGACGGTATGCCGGATAATTGGACATTCAATAGCTGGGACACCGGTCACAGGACAACCGGTACATGGGATACCAGCACATACCATTCCGCAACACACAGCTACAAGATACAACAACATCCCAGCTATGCCACCGGAAGTGGAATGTTCTATTCGGACCGTTTTGCGGTCAATGCAAATACAGAATACACGCTTAAATTCTGGACAAGGATAGAAAAGACCGCTGGAAATGCACAAATCCAAGTCGCATACTACAACGCAAGCAATAACTACCTTAACAGATCGGTTACAGCGTATGCTGATACCGCCGGCGCCTGGCTTGAGAAAACCAAAGTTGTTACGACCATTGCCAATACGGCTTTTGTAGAGCTCCAGTTTGTCGCGTACCAATTTGACAATGGGGCCAGCAATGACGCGAAGTTCTATATAGACGACGTATCGTTCACCCCCGAGCCGGCGACGATGACGCTGCTGCTGCTTGGTTTGCCGCTTGCCCTTCGCCGAAGACGGAAATAAAAAGCAGTATTTGAATTGTCTTTTTCATTTTGCTGGTGTGTCGGGGTATGGCAGTTTCGTGCCCCGGCACACTACTCCTGCTTTTTGCGAGCAGGTAACGACTGAAATGTACGTACCACAGCGTGAGGCGATATTATGAATAAACGTCAAACACAAATCGATGTCGGGCGATTACGTGGTTTTACACTTATCGAGCTTCTGGTCGTAATCGCCATCCTCTCGCTGCTGCTGGCTATTCTCATGCCGAGTTTGAATCGGGCAAAGGAGTTGTCGAGACAGGTTGTTTGTGCCTCGAACGAGAGGCAGATCGGTTTGGCTATACGCCTGTACGCCACTGACAATAATCATTATTTGCCCGGGCCTGTCTACATCGGCCAGATCAAACCTTCAAAGTGCAAAGAATTGTCGCTGCCGCAGCGGTATCTTGCCTGGAAGTTTCTGTTGCCTTTCCTTGGTGAGAGCGACGCGGTATGGGAATGTCCTTCCAATGCAAGGGCGACTTCGCAGTGTTACATAGTGCATCCGTCCCCCCGGCTGTTTGGATATCCTCACAATCCGCGGGTCATGCCGATGAAGTACATCGAAGCGGTAACGACGGAAGACAGCCCCGCTGATGTCTGGTTACTCGAAGACATAGACGGCTGGTATTTTTATGAAAAGACATCTCCCGACTGGAACCCGCCCCATAGAATGGGCCGTAATGTCCTTTACCTGGACGGCCACGTCGAATGGGTAAAAACCGCCGGCAGAGGCATAAGCGAACTTCCCTGAAGCCGTCATTTTTCACGTAGCTGTATTAATCCCGAAAAACATCTCCCGCCGGAGATATAGTATTTTTCTTCCCACAAGCTAAGATAAAGCAAGCGAACATCACAGGAGATTCAAATGAGAGTTGTATTTATTCTGATCAGCAGCGTCGTATTATCGTTCACGGTTCCGGCGTGTGCCACCAACAAGATCGTAAATTCCAACATGGAGTCGAATACGAAGGGCGTGGTTGACGGCTGGAGCTTTAGCGGGTGGGACAAAGCCTGTCCGTGCAAGGGCGAGTATGTATCCAAAACCAGCCATTCCGCTTCCCACAGCCTGAAGATGTCCAATGCCAATGCCGGCAGAACCGCCAAGGGCAAGTGGACTCAGGAGGTCAAGGTAGTCGGCAGGAAAACGTACAGATTTTCCTGTTGGCTGAAAGGTTCCGGCCTGACCGGCAGCACGGGAATTACACTTAAATGGTATGGTACCCACTCGAAAGCATACCTGTCGATGGACGGTTTAGGCAAATCCGGCACGTACGGCTGGACGTATTTCTCGAAAGATGTCGTAGCCCCCGCGGCGGCAGTCAGGGCGGTGGTGAGTTTCGTCATGTATAAGCGGAAGGGGACGATCTGGGCGGACGATATTAAACTTCAGCAGATCAAGCCGGCTGAACCGGTCTACAAAAAGCGACCCGCCGCCGATGTTGCCAGGGATTGCCGGATAATCAGGCAAAGGTTGCTGGCTCTTTATTCCCTGCCCAAATTGAAGGAAGGCCAGGCCGCGACGCTCGACGTCGAGAAACTGCGCAACACGAGCATCAAGGCGTCCGACGAACGTATTGCCAGGTTGATGAAGTCCCAGATTATGGACCCAGCCGACAAGGGCTACGGGTCATGGGGAATCGTCAAGGACGCCAGTCATCGCAGCATATCCTACAATGCTAGTTTCTTCGGCAAGCCGCTTGCGCTGGCCTGCGCCTATGCCTCTTCTCCTTCCAAATATTACCACGACGCCAGGGTTCTTAAACATATCGAAGCGGCGTTGACGTTCGGAAAGCAGTTCATTCGTGTCGGGGAAAAGAAACGTGGCAACTGGTGGGCCTGGGATGTTGGCATACCCAAGTCACTTTCCGTAACGCTTTTGCTGGTCGGCGATAAAATCGACAAGGAACTGTACAAAGAGTTGATTCGCGATCTTTACGACCTGGGATACAATTACAGAAAACACGGCTTTCAACGTTCCAGGGAAGGCTCGGGCGCAAACGCTCTGTGGGTGGCCCGCTGCGCGTTTAACCTTGGGGTATTGGAGAAGGATCAAAAGCTGCTGACCTTTGCCCAGGATATCTTCAACCGTGCCAACGCCATTACTACCGGCGAGGGTATTCAGCCGGACGGCAGCTATCATTTTCATGGCCCGGCGGTAAACATGAGTTACGGCGGGGCGCATCTCAACCAGACCGTCAATTACCTGTATCTCACGGCGAATACCGCATATTGCCTGGACGCCAAATCCAGGGACGCGTTCGTTAAATTCTTCAATAATTTCGTGGTGTGGAACGTCTACAGGGGACGTATCAGCCCATACTCAGACGGCAGAGGCATCAGCAGAAGGAACGCGATATTTGACAGCCGCGCAACGGTTGCAGCTTTTTATTTGTTGGCAAGCGATATCGTTCAAGTACAGAGAAACGCCCTGGCGACTATCGCGGACTGGGAAAAGGGCCGAGGCAAACCGCCGGTCTATATGGGGCTCCAGACATTCTGCATGGCAGCGGCCGCCGGAGACAAACTCTACCAAAAGCCCCTGCCTGTTTTAAGCGGGACGAAATTCTATCCCTATTCAGATTATCTCATCGCCCGAAACGATAAATTCTTCTGCGCGGTGCGAATGAATTCCACTCGCACCAAGGGATGGTTCCATAACAGACTCGAAAATATCCGCGGGCATTATTCCGGCGAGGGAACTCTCGTCCTGATGACCGACGGCAGGGAATACGAACCGGAAACGATTGTCACCCAGCCGTGGGATGATCTGAGCGGTATTACGCGGGCATCCGACCTTCGCCCGCCAGAGCGGAGCGGCCAATCGACTTTTGTCGGCGGAATTGCACTGAACGACGTGGGTGTCTGTGGAATGAAGTACCTTCTCTGCGAAAAGAAGAAAACTCTTCGGGCTTGTAAGAGTTATTTTGTCCTGAAAGATACGATAACCGTCTTGGGCAGCAGCATAAAAGCAACGGGCACGAACTCGCCAGCCGAGACAATGCTCCTGACGCTGCCGGTACAAAAGGGTGATGGCAATTATTATCTCGACGGCGGGAAAAAAACGTTCGCCGACGGTACGGTTGCCCTGAAAAATACAGGATCATTTTTCTATCGCAATACCGGAGTGCTTTTTCCCGACCGGAATTCCACCAGCCTGAAAACGGAAACCCGTACCAAGAGCAGCCTCTGGATAAATAAGCTGTATGGCGACAAGGTACAGTATACCAGGCAGTTCTTCAGCCTGCAGGTTAATCACGGCGTCAACCCGACTGACGGGAAATACGCCGCAATCATATTGCCGGCGTGGAAACTCGCTGACGTGGTCGCCGCAGCAAAGACTCCACCGGTCAAAATCGTCCGCAACGACAAAAACATCCAAGCCGTCAAGTACACCGACGGTAGCTGCGCCGCGGGTGTCTTCTACAAAGCCGGCGACTGCAAAATTGGTGGGCTGAGCCGGCCGGGTTACCTGGCGTGGAAAAAGGATAAGGAGAAAGCCTCAATTGCCCTGTTCATGTGCGAAGCAGGCAAGGTAACCGTTACACTACCCTTCGCAATCGATAAAACCAAATTGCCGAAATCGGTCAAGTGGATAAGTTCCGGTGGCGGCAGCTCGATTATAACGGTAACATGCAAAGCCAGGACCCAGATGAATTTTACCCTTTCTAAAATCGGCAAATAGGAGTTTTGCGACAATGGAATCTGTTATCGGCGAATTGCAATCTAGCGGAGAACAGACTTCTTTGCACCAACCTAAGGCAACTGAAGTCGATATATAGTACAAACAACAATTTGCGTTGGGTTAGCTACTTGATTACCTGAGTTATCTTGAAGGAGAAATATTGTGAAGGTGAGTGTTATTGTCTGGTGTATATTGTTGTCAATCGTGGGTTCGGTGTCGGCTGACATCGTTCTTGATGAGGTGGATATGATCAGTAAATGGAGCAATGTGACTCTCAGTAACAAGCAGGTTAAATCCGGGAAGGTTTCCGCCCTTTGGGATAATCACCTGGTAAAAAAGGAAATCAGCACCAGTTCCTTTCCTCATGATTTGAGTGAATACGGCTGGATATCTTTCTGGATGCATTCGGCAGTTGCCAACAATTCGCAAATCCCAATTGTCATGAGTTCGTCGAAGGGGGAACAGGAGGGGAGTTACTTCTTTCCCATGTACGTAAACTGGACGGGATGGAGAAAGTTCCACCTTCCCCTGTCAAGATTCGCGGCAGTGCAGAAGCCGACCTGGAGCAAGGTGGATGTTATCCGGTTTCAGACTACCGGCTGGGACGCCCGGCCCATGGCGGATACGGTATTGTTCATTGACGACATGCAACTGTCGAAGCCAAAAATTACGAAGATCATAGAGCCGGTCAAGCCGGGCGTGATTTATGATATTGCCGAAGCTGGTGATGACGACTCTGTATATCTGGAAATACGCTGGCTGGACAAAGACAAAAAACCCTTGCCGCACAAGACTGTATTATCATGGCTTCGTTATGGCCCGAAAGGTGAGAAATATGATGGTTTTTGCGCATGTTTCAATCCTGATGTCGCGTGGGCTGAAATAACCATCAACGCCCCCGACAATGGTTCAACGCCGAAGTTGCGGCTTGTTGCGAAGAAAAATACCCAGAAGCGCCCAGCTGCCGACGTCGAAAAAGACTGCCGTAAAATCCTGCAGAAATTTCACGCGTCTTACGCAATGCCGAAAATCAAAGCCAGTCAGGCGAAGATGTTCAGCATTGAGAAACTGCGTGAGACGGCGATCAAAAGTATGGACAAACGGATTGCAGCGATTCTGAAGTCCCAGATCATGGACTCCGCCGACAAAGGATTCGGGTCGTGGGGAGTTGTAAAAGATGTAAATGATAGCTCGATATCTTTCGATGCCGGATATTTTTCTAAACCCTTGATCCTGGCCCGGGCATACGCCAACCCTCTCTCTGAGTATCATCATGATGCGAAGCTTTTGAAAAGAATCGAAGCCTCTCTCATTTTCGGCAAGCAGTTCATTCGAGTAGGCGGCGAACGACCGAATAACTGGTGGGCGTGGGATATCGGGATTCCGCTGAATCTGTCCGAAACGCTCTTGCTGATGGGCGACAAGCTGAATAGAGAACTATACGAAGAGCTGATCCGCGATCTTTATGACCTGGGATACAATTGCAAGCTCCTCGGGTTTCCGGGAAGACCCATTGATACAGGCGCCAATGCGCTGTGGATAGCGACATGCGCGTTTAACCTGGGGTTTATGACGAGGGACCAGAAGCTGCTGGCCTTCGCCCGCGATATCTACAGTGCAAATAATGTATTCACCGACGTGGGTGGAATCCAGACCGATGGCAGTTATCACTATCATGGACCAGGTCTGCACACAGGTTACGGGAATACCCATCTTCGTCATACGGCTGCCCATATCGACCTCGCCATCGGAACCGACTATTGCTTGACGCGTGAGGCGATGGAGGTCTTTACGAAGTTCTACAAGGATTTCTCGATCTGGAATGTCTATCGCGGGCAAATTAACCCCTACACGATCGGCAGGACAATTGCCCGTGCATCTGCAGTCAGTGGCACCGCAATGCAGGTTGGTTTTCACTTTCTCTCAGATGATTGCGGGGAACTGAAGCAAAGCGCGCTGGTTACCATTGCCGATTGGGAAAAGAGGTCGGATAAGTCGCCGGTTTACCGGAACCTTGGCATGTTCAACCGCGCGCTTGCGGCGGGGGATGTGTTTACAAACGAGACTCGCCCCGCCCCGAGCGGCACGAAGTTCTACCCGCGCAGTGATTATTTTATTGCCCGCAGCGGCGAATTCTTCTGTGGTGTGCGGATGAGTTCCTATAAAACGAAAGGCTATTTCAATATTCACGGCGAAAATAACCGTGGGTATTACTCCGGCGAGGGTACGCTGGCGCTGATGATAGATGGTACGGAATATGACAGAAAAACGTTAATTACGCAGCCGTGGGACGACTTGAGCGGAATCACACGCGTGGTGGGTCTGCGTCCAAAACGAGAATCACTCGGCCAATCGACTTTTGTCGGCGGGGTCGCTCTGGGGGACGTCGGTTTGTGCGGAATGAATTATCTTCTGAGTAAAGACGGCAAGGCGCTGCAGGCCCGTAAGAGTTGCTTTGTCCTGAATGGCGCCGCAATGTTTTTAGGCTCTAACATCAAAGCCACCGGCACGGACTCGCCCGCTGAGACGATGATTCTGACTATGCCGGTTCAGGAGAAAAACGCTCATTATTATCTCGACGGCAAGAAAATGGCCTTTGCTGATGGAACGGTTTCGCTGAAAGAGAACAAAACGTTTTACCATCGAAATATCGGAGTTCTTCTATCCAGTGCTGATGCTTCGCTGAAAATCGAAACCCGGACGAAGAAACACTCGTGGATAAACCAATTGCCCAAATACAGCGAAAAACCCGAAGTTACCCGGCAGTTTTTCAGCCTGAGAGTAAATCATGGCGTCAACCCTACTGATGGAAAATATGCAGCCATGATTCTGCCTGCGTGGAAGCGTGATGACGTAGTCAAGGCGGCTGGGCACCCTCCGGTCAGAATCATTCAGAACGACAAGGATATTCAGGCTGTCGTCAATAACGACGGCAGTTGCGCGGGTGCCGTATTTTACAAGGCCGGTATGTGCAAAGTTGGCGGGTTGAGCAGGCCGGGCTATCTGGCGTGGAAAAAAACCGATAAAGGATTCGAAGCCGCGATATTCATGTGCAAACCCGGCGAAGTAACCGTCAAGCTGCCTTTTGAAATTGATAAGGGCAATTTGCCTGCTTCTGTCAAGTGCACGCATTCTGGTGGCGGCCATTCAATAATAACGCTGACCTCAGGCAGCCGGACTCAAACAACCCTTTTGAAGCTGAATGCGAAATAATAAAAAAGGGCAAACCCGCGTATATAAATAACAAACAAGTGCAAGGAAAATAAGAATGCAAAGCAAAAAACGAGTCCTTTTGGTAGGCGAATCCCGCGCAGTTCTAGAGACGAGCATAAAGGGATTCAATCATATGACATTAGGATTTTATCTGGATGATGCCGCTGAGGAATTAAAGAAATCCATTAAAAACAGTGGTTATGAACTTGATTACCTGTCAAACGAAGAAGCATCGCGGAATTTTCCGACATCGGAGGAAGCGATCAATCAATATGATGTGATTATTTTCAGTGATATTGGGCTGGATACTATTTTACTTCACCCGGATACGCTTCGCAAATCCCTGATAATGCCTAATCGCATAAAACTTATACATGATTATGTGAAAAATGGTGGCGGATTTATTATGGTAGGCGGCTACATGTCATTCCAGGGATACGAAGCGAAAGCCCGTTATCACGGATCTCTCATTGAAGATTTATTACCTGTGGAAATGTTACCGCATGATGATCGCGTTGAATGCCCGGAAGGATGTAAGCCGGAAATAGTCAATCCAGAACATCCTGTTCTTTCAGGCATCTCAACTGATTGGCCAGTGTTTCTTGGTTATAACAAAGTTAAAGCCAAAAAGGATGCTGATGTGCTGGCTGTATTTAATGACGATGATGTTTTTGTTGCATCGTGGGATTATGGAAAAGGGAAAAGTATGGTTTTCACATCCGATTGTGCTCCGCACTGGGCTATCCCGGATTTCCTGAAATGGGAGTATTACGAGAAGTTCTGGAAAGAGGCAATTGCATGGGTATCATAACAAACGGAACTCTTCCCTTCGGTGTAGAAGGCGGCAGCTCGATTATAACGGTAACATCCAAGGCCAGGATCCAGATGGACTTTACCTTTTCTAAAGCCGACAAATAAGAAACTTTGCGACGATGAACCAGTTATCGGCGAATTCAAGTCCCATTCCGTCATGAGCAAGCAGTTTTGACGTATTTTCTTTTGTAGCAAGAGTTTAGAGACTGTTACGCAAAACGCGAGAATGACCCCGGATAGGCATTATCCGGCATATCCCAAATTTTTTCTGAAATCGCTTGACAAGTATTTGATCTGAAGTACAATACAAATGTAATCATTTACATAAAACCGTTACATTAAACAGTTACATAAAACGATTACATTCGAGTGAAGGGAAAAGCATGGGCATTACTGTCGTTGACATAGCGAAGAAGGCGGATGTTTCGGTAGCCACGGTTTCACGCGTGCTCAACGACCAGCAGAAAGTCGGTGCTGAGCGTAAACAGCGGGTGCTGGCAGTGATGGAAGAGTTGAATTTTCAGCCGAATCGTTGGGCGCGTGGAATGCGTAAGGGTTCCGCGGGCGAAAAAACCGGGCAGATCGCCATGCTGATGGTTAACAGGCCGGACACCGATTTGCACCAGGCCTACGCAATGCAGAATATGCATGGTGCCCAACAGGAGATTGCCGAGGCAGGTCGGAATTTCCTCTTTTGTATATGGCACGAAAGCGACGGTGACACTATTCCGGATATCCTGCTCAATGGGGAAATTGACGGTTTGCTTGTCAAAGGCCAGTCGGCTACGGAAACGGGGAAAAAATGGCTGAGCCGGTATCCGAGGGTAAGAATTAACCCCAGCGATCCTTCCAAGGTCGATTGCGATTGCGTAATGGTTGATTATGAAAGGGGCTCCCGCGATTGCGTCGCATACCTGGCAGCGCGGGGACATCGCCGAATCGCGTTCGTGGATCTGCAGGCATTCGACTCCAAGCTTCTGGGTTATCGAAAAGAGGTAAAAGAGCTTGGCCTCGACGCGGACGAGGGGTTGATCCAGGTCCGAGACTTTCCTGTCCCGCTGAAATCGAATTCCGATTTGGATTGGGCGATAGAGAACCTCTGGTCGCTTCCGAAGCCGCCGACCGCCATCCTCAGCCACGACTATTTATGCAGCGCGATTTACAAGTCCCTGGCCAATCGCGGCCTGAAGGTGCCCGATAATGTCAGCGTCGTCGGATATGACAACGTGCTGGATTGTTGCAGAACGCTTGATCCACCGCTCACATCAGTGGATATGGGTGCCTTTGACATCGGAAAGGCCGCAGCCAAACAATTGTTCGAGCGAATTGGAGACCCGCAAGGTCGCAGCCGCAAGCTTTACATTCAAGGCCGGCTCGTGGAGCGGGATTCCGTACGAGACCTGTCAGCAAAAGAAACAACATAATACGGAAATAACAGAAGAATTTATCACGAGAAAGGAAGGAGCAACATTGATTGTTGGAAGTAAAAGGCAGGTTCCGGGTTCCGGGGCCAAAAAACAAATTTTGGTTTTAAATGTCTCTAACGTAAGGAGCAGAAACATGAAAAGGACTATTGTATTAACAATGTTGGTAGCGGTGGTCGCCCTGTCAGCCTCGGTGGCGCAGGCGGATACCGTCGGGTACTGGCGGTTCGAGGATACGCCCGTGGGCGGTGTTTTTCAGGACTCGAGCACCTATAACAACGATGTGACCGCGGGCGGCAATCCAGCGCATTACACGCTGCAGGCAACCGGACGCGGTGCGAACTTTGACGATCCTATTCCGCAAACCAGCGTAGCCAACGCCAAGGCTGCCGATTTGGACGGAACCAACGACTTCTACTCCTGTGCAGATCAGACCGAATTTGCCGTCGACGACTTCACCATCGAGGCATACGTCCGCAAGGACAGCGGCGCCCTCAGCCAGACAATAGCCGGGCAGTTCCACACCGCTGGCGGCAGCCCTTCCAACGAGCGAAGCTGGCTGCTGCAGGTACGGAGTGATAGCTATGCCGGCAGTCAGAACGACGTGTTGCTGTGGTTGGGTGAGACTGGTTCGACCGGTATATGTTATTCCACCGGTGTTGATATTCTTGCAGGAATAGATTACTTCGTGGCGGTGTCGTTTGACGAGTCTGACCAGACCAGTGGCATAAAAGTCTATGTCAAGACCCTTTCTGGCGTGAATGCCGGTACGTGGGATACGGCGACACTGGGGCATACTATCACCTCGCTGCATGACTCGACCGGTACTTTTAACATCGGTGCGTACAACACGATCCCGTCACCCCTGGCCGCTGCCGCCGTATGGGACGGCCTGATCGACGAGGTTCGTTTCTCGGACACGGTTCTGAGCCAGAATGATATGCTGGCTATGCCCGAACCGGCGACGATGACGCTGCTGCTGCTCGGTCTGCCGCTGGCCCTTCGCCGTCGAAGGAAATAAAGAGAGCCAGGTAGGTTATGCAACTCGTTGCATAACAAAATTCCTGTTAGTGTTAGAGTTTTACCCTTTTTCATCTTGGTGTGTCGGGGCATGGCAGTTTCGTGCCCCGGCACACTACTCCTGCTTTTTGTTGCACTGAAAGATATTCTTCAATTTCCTCTGCTTGCCACCGGGCGTAAGCAGAGAACAAAACAGTCAGCCCGGCCGGTGGTCGGTGAATAGTAAAGTTGCGAATTACCCGCAACCAACAAAATCTCATGCCGTCGCCGGTTAATAACTATGGAGAGAGTTGATGTCTGAGTACCTTGGAAAAACCAGTTTGCGCATAGCCTTTGCG
>JAIORC010000286.1 GCA_021108335.1 Phycisphaerae bacterium | reverse complement strand
CAATCAGCTATTTGCTCATACCATTATCGCACTTATTCAACCTAGTCAATAACGTAATTCCTCATTTTTTTAATCTGCGTCAATCTGCGTAATCTGCGGATCGAAAAATAACAAAAGGCACTTATTCAACCTAGTCAATAACGTCCCGCAATTTTCACGCATTTCGTAAAACAAGGAGTTGATCAAGGGAGTCGGCCGGAACTACAAGGTGGAGGATTGGTTAGAAGTGCTGGTGGAGATAAAAGAGGTCTTCTGGGGCGAAAGAAAGAAGAGCATGAACTTGGGGATGCAAGAATTCTGGGAAGTGGAGATTTTGTTGCTAATGTTATGAAAGATGCTAACGAAGTCCTGGATCAAACATCGAAATTCAATATTTCACTGGATGAACTAATTTCCAGGGTCTGCGCCAAATTTGAGATTAGAGTCAAGGATTTGGTTTCCAGGAGCCGTAAGCGCTACATTAGTCAAGCGAGGGGAGTGGTGTGTTATTTGGCGGTGGATGAATTGGGTTATAGTGGGGATGACGTGGCACGCAGCTTAAGAATAAGTGGCAGGGGAGTAGGCGATTGCCGAGAGAGGGGAAAGAAAATCCTTGACAAGCCAGAAATTATAGGCAAATATTTGGCATAACTTCATAATGTAACAACGTCCCCCATTACATGTCTTTTTCAAATCCTATAAGGCAAAGAAGGCTCTGCATGAGAACGGATTTCAGAAAAAGCTTTGCCAGAGATTTACGAAGACGAAAAGAGGTGGAACCAACTCGAACCTGTTATCTTTTGAAAAAAGTCCGCGTACGTCTGCCTGCTCTGTAAAATTTTTATCGAAACCATGGGGAGCTTTGAGCTTATAACCTATGCCTCGCCAAGCCAGACTTGATGCTCCCGGCCTCTTACAACATGTAGTGGCCCGGGGGATCGAACGCCGAAAAATCTTTTGGGACGACCAAGACCGCCAATCCTTCCTGGAGCGTCTTGCTTTGATCCTCGATGAAACTCAAACTCAATGCTACGCCTGGGCGCTCATTCCAAACCACTTCCATCTCTTGCTGCGCACAAGTCTTACGCCACTCAGCAAGGTCATGCGTCGCCTTATGACAGGCTACGCGGTCACCTTCAACAAGCGTCATAAAAGGAGCGGCCACCTCTTCCAGAACAGATACAAATCCGTCGTATGCGAAGAAGATCCATACCTTTTGGAGCTTATTCGTTACATCCATCTCAATCCCCTACGAGCTGGCCTGGTAAAAGATCTGAAAGAGCTTGATAAGTACCCATGGACGGGACATAGCGCCATATTAGGAAAAAGGAAAAATCCCTTTGTCCCCAAGCCGCACCCAAATGATTTTCCGTTCGCCGGAAGACGGATTGCTTTTTCTCAGTTTCGTCCGGAAACTGAGAAAGCAACAATAAATCCTGAAAATCCTGCCTGCCCCGTAGGTGCAAAGCATCGTACTGGGGTCAAAAATAAGCCTTTAGCAGAGAAAACAATCGAAGATGTACTCCTTCAGTTTGGGGATAAGCTAAGGGAAGCCCGCCGAAGATACCGCCATTTCGTAAAACAAGGAGTTGATCAAGGGAGTCGGCCGGAACTACAAGGTGGAGGATTGGTTAGAAGTGCTGGTGGAGATAAAAGAGGTCTTCTGGGGCGAAAGAAAGAAGAGCATGAACTTGGGGATGCAAGAATTCTGGGAAGTGGAGATTTTGTTGCTAATGTTATGAAAGATGCTAACGAAGTCCTGGATCAAACATCGAAATTCAATATTTCACTGGATGAACTAATTTCCAGGGTCTGCGCCAAATTTGAGATTAGAGTCAAGGATTTGGTTTCCAGGAGCCGTAAGCGCTACATTAGTCAAGCGAGGGGAGTGGTGTGTTATTTGGCGGTGGATGAATTGGGTTATAGTGGGGATGACGTGGCACGCAGCTTAAGAATAAGTGGCAGGGGAGTAGGCGATTGCCGAGAGAGGGGAAAGAAAATCCTTGACAAGCCAGAAATTATAGGCAAATATTTGGCATAACTTCATAATGTAACAACGTCCCCCATTATGTTCCCCCATTACATTACAATGAAAAATTAATTCAACTCAGTCAACAAGGTCCCGCAATTTCCCTTGATATGGTTTATGCATCTCTATTGAATGTAAGTTAAGCAGGGTAAAAAATATGAATGTGTTATCTGATAATTCTAAGACGTCCGCCGGTAGCAAGGGCAAAGCGATATCCAAGCTATATAATCTCGTTTTGTTTCGTACTATTGGGGAACTTAAAAGCGAAAGCACACGCACGTATGCAGGATATTTATGGTGGATTTTCGAGCCACTTTTGAGCTTGGGTGTTTATTACGTTGCGTTTAAGTATATTTTCCACAGAGATACAGAGAATTTTGCAATTTTTCTGTTCATTGGAATTGTTATCTACAGGTTTTTTTCGGGAACTGTAACTCGCGGAGCTTCAAGTATTATGGAGGGGCATGGATTAATGCAGCTTGTTTATTTCCATAAAAGCCTCTTTCCACTTTCGGTGATAATGGTGAATTTGGTAAAATTTCTTATCACAATATTTCTTGTTATAGTTATTGTAACGCTTTGTGGTATTATGCCGACTTGGACTTATCTTGCATTGCCTGTTTTGATTGTATTGGCGTTGCTCGTGGTCGCTGGAATCTCAATAATTTGTGCAGCAATAACACCGTTTTTTCCTGATTTTAGATTGTTCCTCAATACAATCATTTATCTGATGATTTTTCTTTCTGGTGTGTTTTACGATATTGGCACTTTGCCACCTAAAGCACAGACTCTCCTTCGCTTAAATCCTATTGCTGTTGTTATAGAACAAACCAGGTTGATTTTGCTTCACGGTCAATGGCCAAATTTTCAACACCTTTTGCTGGCATCAGCACAGGGGGTATTATTACTGATTATAGGTTTGTTGTTGGTACATAAATTTAATAGATATTATCCCAAAATAAGCTAAAGGATATAATTACGTGATGAAGGATATAGTTTTTGATTTGAATAATGTTGGAATATGCTATCGCAAGGTTGCTTCAATACGGTGGAAAAATAATAAGTTTTGGGCATTGCACGGCGTTTCTTTTAGTGTTCATCGAGGTGAAACTGTTGGGATAATTGGCCGAAACGGGGCTGGCAAAAGCACACTACTAAAAATTCTTGCTGATATTATAAAGCCAGATACAGGTACAATAACTCGTGCTAAGATTAGTGTTATGATGCAGTCACTCGGTGCTGGATTTGATCCTCGACTTACCGGAAAGCAGAACATTTTTCTTAGCGCGTTGATGTTGGGTATGGACAAAAACCGTATTTATTTTAACGTTGACGATATTATTGCATTGGCTGATATTGGTGCATTTATCAATGAACCAATCAGAAATTACTCGATCGGTATGCGCGCCAGGCTTGGTTTTTCGATTGCGTATTATATTGATGCTGATGTAATGCTTATTGACGAAGCATTGGCTACAGGGGACCATGAATTCAAAATCAAAGCTACAGAGCTTATCAAAGAAAAAATTAAAAGTGATCATACCGTAGTCATTGTTACTCATGCAATAAACATTGTCAGAGAATTGTGTGATCGAGTTATAGTAATAGAAGAAGGGCGCTCTTTACCGGAAGTATCGTTAGAGGAATCTATCGAACATTATATGAATATGAAGAAAAAATGAGGGGAATTATGCAGTGCATCAGTAGTTTCCGGTTAGGTTTTTGCATATAGTTATTTTCGCTAGCACCGTACTAACATATCGACGGCAGCATGTTTTTTATGAGTTTATATGAATAACTGAAGTTTCGCAGTTGGAAAAACGATCAAGAAGACATTCAACATACTGAAAAAATAGCAAAAACAATTGAAAAAGCAGCTCCAATTTAGTATGCTTGACTTAGCTAAAATACTAGAAATACTAGACAAAGGAGCTACCATGAAACATAGTAAACCATTATCACTTTCTCTGCAAAAGGAAATCGCACAAAGAAATATTTGTTTGGAATCGGAAATTGACAGATCAATGGATGGTTTTGGTTTTAGGACCATGCTTCATCAGTGCGGCATCTATAAATGGAGTTGGTCAGTTATCATTTTGATCATGCAAAAAGAAGATCGATTTTAGGCTATCAGTGCTTGCAGCTTGGATATCATGACGATCCCGTTGATATGGCTGTCCATACTTCCAAAAATCGTACTAATCAGGATCTGAAACAGATCGATAAAAGAACAAATGCATTCGGGAATGACGGCTTAGAAACTGAAAAACTTACCCAAAAAACTTAGATCAAAGTATAAACTACTAAATGAAGAATGCCAGAAATTCACACAAAAAAGTTGACAGTACCGAAATAATGCCTACCTTACGTCGCATCGGGCCGGCTCCGCTTTCTGATAAAGACGCAGCCAGTCGGTTGCGTGAATCGCTGTTTGGGAAGGTGTACATTAAGTACCTGAAGCGATTTCTAGCCTTTCGGCTGCTAGCGCAATGGCTCTGGCGCAAAGGCTTTCCTATTTATGTGAAGTGTTCGACAGTAAGCTTTGCTAAGCCGATACCTATCGTCAAGCTGTCAGCGTATGCAGAGCGAACGCCAGAGGGCGTCTGGAGGCTTGCCGAGGCGGAGACTGTCGATACTCTGTCCCCCGCGGTGTTCCCTGCCAAAGACCAGGACTACCTGGTGGCTCCACATGACCGATATGTTTTCCCGGACATATTCGTGACTACGGTGCACGAGGCATTGGTGACTGGGGGAACAAATTTGATCTTGACAGGCAAGGAAGTCCTGTCTCACGACTTGTACGATTTTCGAAGGGACTACACCTCTGAAGAATTGCACGGCCGGATTGTCATTAATCCGAAGACCATGCGTGTGCGCTGGTTGGTGAATGATGCTGCGCCAGAATCTGTACCAGTCGCGGCAGCCTTTGTCGATGCATGCGCCCTCAATTATGCGCACTGGATGACTGAAGTACTGCCACGGATTTGCCTGTTTTGTTCCGAGGATCGGTTCCGTGATGTTCCAATCGTCGTCAACGACGGCATGCACCAGAATCTGATGGAATCGTTGTTTATGGTGGCAGGACAGGGGCGTAAGATCATCACACTGTCCACGGGGCGGGCTTTGCGTGTTGGCCGCCTGTTTGCGGTTTCTCCAGCGGGATATGTGCCGTTTGAGCGGCGAACGAACAAACTGTCTGGTCATTCCCATGGGGTATTCAGTCCGTTTGCGGTTAATTTTCTTGTTAAAAAAACCAGAAATAGCTTTGAATCGAACAATAATTGTCTTCCTAAAAAAATCGTTATTCGGAGAAATTCAGGAGTTAGGTTGGTTGTTAATGCAGCTGACATTGAAAAGCAGTTGTTAGATAGGAGATTCTTAGTTATTGAGCCTGAAAAATTGAAGTTTAGTGAACAGGTTCAACTTTTTTCTCAAGCAGAGATTATTGTTGGAGTTACAGGAGCTAGTTTCGCTAACATTGTCTTTTGCAAACCATCCGCTCAAATTGTAATAATGATCTCAAAGCATGAAAGTATGCCGTATTGGTATTGGCAAAATATTGTCCGTTCGATAGGGTGCCGAGTAAATTACGTGCTTGGCGACATTGTCCGCGCCTCTGATCTTGGCATTCATGGTGACTTTCGAGTCAATCCGATGGACGTTCTTGATGCTATTGAGTGATTAGGATAAAACTGCTTTCATAACCGATTGTTTGAAGGGAAGAATACATGACAAAGGTGCATCCCACTTCCTACGTCTCTCCTCAGGCAAAACTTGGAAATGACGTAGAGATAGGACCATTTTCAATAATTCATGACAATGTGATACTTGGTGACCGGACGAGTATTGGGAGCTATTGCGAGTTAGGCATATCCACCCCACTTGGAGATGGCTCGCCGTTAATAATTGGTGATGATTCGTTAATCAGATCCCATTCCGTCTTCTATGAGTCATCGCTATTTGGCGTCAAGCTGATGACAGGGCATCACGTAACAATCAGGGAAAATACCAAAGCGGGGGATGGCTTTCAGATCGGCACGCTGTGTGAGATACAGGGGGGCTGCCAAGTTGGAAATTATGTTCGCTTGCAGTCGAATGTTTTCGTAGGTAAGAAAACGAAAATAGGCAACTTTGTGTGGGTGTTGCCGTATGTTGTTCTTACAAATGACCCCACCCCCCCGAGCAATCAACTGATTGGCTGCACAATTGAAGATTTCGCTATTGTCGCAGCAATGGCCGTTATTCTGCCAGGCGTCACGGTCGGACATCACTCACTAGTTGCTGCGCACGCATGCGTCAGCAAAGATGTCCCTCCTCGCATGTTTGTGGCCGGAGTTCCGGCACGTGTGATCGGTGAAACAAAATCCATCAAAAGACGTGATGGCTCGAAAGATGCCGCATATCCTTGGACGCTTCATTTCCATCGTGGGTATCCGGATGAGGTTGTGGCGAAGTGGAAAGCTGAAATCGAAGACATAGATGAGTCGACATAAGTGAATCTCTTATAACGGATAGCATTGGCATATACTTTTATATTCTATAAATACCTTATAGTTCATCGCCGAACTCAAGAAATGGGGATTTGCTCGTGATTGAAAATTGCTATGTTATTGATTTGCCAAAGATTAACGATCCTAGGGGTAACCTGACTTTCGTTGAGGAAAGGCGCCACATCCCATTTGATATTCGGCGTGTTTATTATTTATACGACGTTCCAGGAGGTGCGAAGGGGGGACGGGGACATGCTTTTCTCTTGCTGAGAAGTTGGCAGAAATGGTCCTGAGCCTGCCGATGGGGCCGTATCTGAATACCGAAGATGCCATTCAGATCGCCAAGGAGATGACAGATGCTTTGGGAACGAGGTAAACGGTTTGCGAACCCCTAATTATCTATCAACCCTCAACCCAAATTACATTGTTTCCTATCTAAAAGAAATAAACTTGTCTGAAGTGAGCCTGTTATGAGCATATACGACTGTAAAATCATGAATATTTCCAAGATCAACGATCCGCGGGGGAATCTTTCATTTATTGAGAGTGGACGTCCTGCTCCGTTTGCAATACGGCGCGTCTATTGGATATATGACGTTCCCGGGGGCGAGGTGCGCGGAGGGCATGCGTATAAAAAGTTGCAGGAATTTTTTGTCGCCCTGTCCGGCAGTTTTGACGTGGTTCTAAATGACGGTCAGAATACAAAGGTTGTCCCATTGAACCGCTCTTATTTCGGGTTATGGTTGCCAAACATGATCTGGCGGAGGCTGGAGAATTTTTCCACAAACGCTGTGTGCCTGATTTTAGCTTCCATGCCATATACGGAAGATGATTATTTCCGAGATTTTAAGATATTTCAAAAGGCAAAGATGGGGGGGGCGGATGACAACTGTAGATGACTGCAGATTGATCGATTTGCCGAAGATATCGGCCAGGCAGGGGAATCTAACGCCAGTTGAAGGGAATAAGGATATCCCGTTTGCTATCGAGCGTGTTTATTACCTGTATGACGTTCCCGGCGGTGAGGCGCGCGGAGGGCATGCACATAAGGAATTGCAGCAGGTAATAGTTTCCATTCTGGGGAGTTTTGATGTCATTCTTGACGATGGGCGTAGCAGAAAGATAGTAAGGCTGGACAGGGCCTATTACGGCCTGTATATGCCGAGGATGATCTGGAGGGAATTGGAGAATTTTTCATCCGGTGCAATCTGTCTTGTGCTCGCATCAAGGCTTTATGACGAGAATGATTACATCCGGGATTATGAGATCTTCTTGAAGGAAAAGCAAAAATCATGAAAGTTCCTTTCCTTGATCTCAAAGCTTCCTACCAGGAATTGAAGGAAAAGCTTGATGCTGCTTACCACCGGGTGATGGAGTCCGGTAGGTACATTCTAGGAGAAGAGGTCGAAGCCTTTGAGCGGGAGCTTGCTGCTTACTGCGAGGCAAAGCACTGCATCGGTGTGGGGAACGGCCTGGATGCGCTGCATCTGATTACGTGCGGCTATGATATCGGCCTTGGTGATGAAGTCATAGTGCCGTCTAACACCTATATCGCCACTTGGCTTGCGGTCTCCTATGCTGGGGCGACCCCTGTGCCGGTGGAGCCGGACGTTCGAACCTTTAATATTAATCCAGATTTGATCGAGGCGGCGATCACGCCGAAAACACGAGCGATTATGCCGGTCCACCTGTATGGCCACGCGGCGGATATGGACCCCATCAATGTTATTGCGAAAAGACATGGGCTCAAGGTGATTGAGGATGCGGCACAGGCCCATGGCGCCTGCTACAAAGGCCGACGCACAGGGAGCTTGGGGGATTCCGCGGGATTCAGCTTCTACCCCGGCAAGAACCTGGGCGCCTTTGGCGATGGTGGTGCGGTTGTCACCAATGATGGGGAGTTAGCCGACAAGGTGCGCGCGTTGCGCAACTATGGTTCAAGGGTAAAGTATGAAAACGAGGCCAAGGGCTTCAATTCCAGGCTGGATGAGATGCAGGCGGCGTTTCTGCGTGTCAAGTTAAAGTTTCTCGACGAGTGGAATGATCGGCGTCGTGCGTTTGCAATCCAATACTCAGATCAGTTGAGTGACCTTGACCTCGGCCTTCCATTCGTGCCCGATTGGGCCGAACCGGTGTGGCATCTCTATGTGATACGTAGCAGACACAGGGATGCTCTTAAAGCACATCTTGAGCAGTGCGGAATATCAACAGTGATTCATTACCCGATACCTCCGCACCGGCAACCTTGTTATACAGAATACGGAGAGCGTCGGTTGAGAGTGACAGAGATCCTGGCGAGCGAGGTTCTGAGTTTGCCGATATCACCGGCCATGGAAGATGCAGATGTTGAGAGCGTAGTTGATGCAATTCGCATGTTTGCTGGAACAACTAACAAACAATTTTAAACCTCGCCATTTTTCGAGTGTATCAACCTTTGTTGCAAGCTTGCACACGGTGAGGTTTTTTCGATACCGCTGAACACACCTCTATGATGGACAGAATGATGAACAATTTTTTTCTTATGACCCGGGGCCGAACCGGATCAACAGCAGTGGCTGACGAGTTGAACAAGAGTCGTGGCTTATGTGTAATGCAGGAGCTATTCTTAATGCGCGATTTCAAAAATGTCCTTGTATTGTCAGAAATCCACGATTTGTTGCTGCCTTTTGACTTATGGAAATTACAAGGTTGTTGGTGGAAGCGGGCATTGCCATTTATATACAGCGACAAACTACAGGCGAACCGGTATCTTGTAGAGGCTGAGGCGATAGGGCAGCATCAGGGGGCGGCAAGCTTTGGCTTTAAGGTGCTGAGTCACCATCTTGATCAAAGACCATTTTTAACTTCCCTACTGAAACAACGAGGCTATCGAGCGATTTATCTAACACGTAATTTGGTGCGACAAGTGCTCTCTGGAATGGTTGCCAAGCAGAGAGGTATTTACAATACCACCAAGAATTTTGAGGATTCACACCGTTACCATATTGATCTTGATAAATTTCAGCAGTTGGTTCAGTGGGGAAAACAGCGTGTAGAAAAGGATTGCACTCGACTAACCGAAGAAGGGTTTAGCTTTGCTATTGTTACATACGAGGATTTTTTAGCAGATCGTCAATCATTCTTTGACAAAATTTTTAAATTTCTTGGATTGCCAACTGAACTGCCACCAAAGAGTGATTACTCCATCATGATTAAAGATTTGAGATACACAATCGTCAATTATGATGCCGTTGTCGAGCGTGCTACCATGATGGGCATGATCCTTGATTCATAAAATGGGGGGGCATGGAGTCAGTCCTATTAGACAAAATAGAAAAACTCAGAGAATACTCAAATGAATACTAAAAATCCATTTACTTTACAAAATCCATTTTCACGGTTCGAACTTGAGGGAGACAAAGCATTATTTAATTGGATTGTTACTGACATGATACAAAATGGTGGCAATCTTGTTCCCTCGGATCATTGGAATTGGAATCTGGGAAGCAATGAAACTGAACTGGGTAGCCAGGTAAGTGAGTACTCGGATGAGTTATTCGAAGCGAATTATAGTCAGCTACAGATGATGCTCGCCCCATGGGTGGGGGGCACAGGCATGAAATCTATTGATGAAGTGGCTGTGGCAAAATACGAAGGTTTCTTGAGAGCTATAGATCATTTAAATCTTTTGGCTGATGATATTCAAGCTCATGGACAATCTAACGGTTGGAGAGAAACAGATCTTGGTAGTATGTTAGATATCAACTTAATAACTGCCTTTACAGAACTCTCCTTGCGCGAAAGGGTCGCAGTTTGTGAGGTTGGTGGTGGTTATGGACGGCTGGCTGAGGTCTTCCTCAGCGACTTATGGGTCAGCGTGCACTATGTCTTAGTCGATGCGGTACCGGGGTCGCTAATGTATTCGTATTTGTACCTCAAGTCACAGTTCCCTAATCTTCGAATCGGTTCCTACTACAATGGTGACATTTATAGCGAAAACTTTGACTGCTATATTATGCCATCGTGGTACTCGCACCTATTGCCGAGTTCATCATTTGATATCAGTATTAACATTGAGAGCATGCAAGAAATGTCTCAGCACCATGTTGATTATTATTTTACCTTGTTTGATCGTCTAACAAAACCAGATGGAGAGATTTACCTTTCCAATGCTCGAGATTACATTTTCCGAGGGAATTGGAATATTCCCAAACATTGGGAAACACTTTTTCTACACAATACCCCAAGATCTTGGAGTCCAGATCATCCAACGCATATCATGCGTAAGCGAAATGGTGACTTCTCGCTAGAACGGTGCATATTAGAAGGTGCATTCAAGCACCAGATTATCGCTTGGCAACAGCAGCAACTCATTTCGGAGCAACAGCAACATATTGCAGACCGAGATCGAATTTGCGGTGAACTTCAACAAACCATTACTGACCTAACAGGCTGTCAACAGACTGGACTAGGATTGAGGCGTTTCTGGAAAATTTTCAGAAGAAGAGCGAAAGCGGGTTGATATGACAGACTTGCTTCGTGAGCTATTGATGGCCGATGTCAGTATCCGGTACGTCCGTGTTAACAGCGATTGGTGTGAAGTAGATAGTCAATCAGATGTCCGTTTATATGAGAGGTTGCTTCGATGTTTCGGCCTCGAATAATACAAAGTGAGATCATAACTGGCGCCGGTAAGGCTACTTTTGCCTCTGTCAGAGGGTTTGTCGGTTTTGTTCGCGCACAGATTAAGTCTGGTGATCTTAATGGCGCGTTGATCAGCATAAAAAACATAGTAAATCATGTAGTTACGGAACCTCTCTGCACAGCACGCGTTTTTTCTTCGCCGGTGCTTGACGATTTGTGTGCTCAAATCGGCCTCGCAGCGTTAGCGTCTGCGGTACCCTTGCAAAATTTGTCTTCTGGTAAAGGATTGTCTGACAATACAGTTATTTTTGTGGCAAGTCAGCTACAAGCTGCTGGAGGACATACACGGGTTATTGAAGACTTTATCCGTATTTTGCCGCACAAAAATAAGCATTTGCTTATCACCGAATTGGTAGGGCGATCTGATCGTTCGGATGCTGAAAGCCGTTTTGGTTCACTGAGTACAGTGATTGAATATGCTCCAAAAGGAAAACCTCTGCAGCGCCTTCAGTGGCTTCAAAAGCGCCTGATAGAACTGCGTGGACAGGATGTGTATTTATTTAACCATCACGAAGACAGCGTTGCGGTAGCCGCCATGGAGGCTTCTGGGGAGTCGAAGGTTCACTTCTACCATCATGGTGACCATCATCTTTGCCTGGGGGTGCATTTAGTCGGTGCCAACCACATAGATATCCATGCGTTTGGTTATCACAACTGTCGGCACAACCTGAATGTTGAGAACAACTGTTATCTTCCGCTAATTGCCGAGGATCTTGGTACGCGACCGACTGATGAACCATTCAGACCTGGCGGGGTGCTTACCACTTGCACCGCAGCAGGCTGGAACAAGCTGGAAATTCCACATGCGGTAAAATACGTAAACGTTGTGCCGCTGTTGTTGGCAACCACTGGTGGGCGTCACATTCACATCGGGCGTCTGACTCAGTGGGCTCGTTGGCGTATTCGCCAGGCTATGCGGAAACTCGGGGTGGATCAGTCGTCCTTTATTTATATCTCACAGGTCCCAAGTGTATGGCAGGCCTTGCATCAATTCGGAGTAGACCTTTACATCTCGTCATTTCCTTTGACCGGAGGCCGAACAATGGTTGAGGTGATGGGCGCAGGCATTCCGATTGCTGTGTATGATCATCCAACATCTCGTTTTCTTGGCGGCATTGATATGGCCTATCCCGAGGCTTTTAGCTGGCGAGAACCAGAAGAATTGCTGACTATTTGTAGCGAGATAACCGCTCTACAACTCAAGGAGCACAGCATTATTGCACGCCGTCATTATTTGCGTTTCCACAGTCCTGATCTATTGAGAGGTTTTCTCCTCAAGGGACGTGACTGTGCGCCTCCTCCACTTCACGTGCGACCTTATGTAGCGGATGCGCTGCAGTTTGCGTTAAATGTCGGATATCACACTGGCTTATTGGCCAGCTCTCGCAAGGCACTACATCGAATGTACAGACGCGTACGGTCTTGGTAGTCCCAATGGATTTAAACCGCAACTTGTTGAGAAAATCGATTATAAAGCAAACAGATTGCACCCCAGAGAAATAGGCTACGCATTTCACAGGGCAAGCAGATGACACGGATTAGAGATTTGCCTTTGGAATTCAGGCGACTCTCTGATCTGGGGAACTTCCTTGAATTTATTGACTTTCTTCATGGCACTGAGTCTAGAACTTCATCTATTGTAACTATTCAGGTTGAAGGCTGAAGTATACTGATATCCCGTCTCCTGCAATAATTAGCAGCCTTTCTTCCAGGTCATAAGTCTGTTTCTTCATTTTTCCCCATTCAACGTTCGATGTGCATTAGTCCATCCAGAGACTTCCCTTTCGTGTTTTCGGTATTTCGTGCTTTCGTGATAATCCTTTTCTTTTTCGTGTGTTGCACAATCTGACGTGTAACCGCACGGTCGAAATTATTCAGCACCACTTTATCTAATAAATTGTAACTAATTGGTACCACTTTGGCACGAATTCCTGCGGAGCGGAGGTGAAAACCTGCGTTGTCAAACTGTGATAGATGATAGGGAACGAGGGGACCGTTGCCAATTCAAACAACATATCTTACTGACCCCTTCCGTCAGAGTGCGCCCCAGTTAAATAGCAGTGTGGCTTCCAGATCTGTCTGCCTTCTTTGCATCTGCCACTGCATCCGCAGGACAAAACCTAAAATT
>JAIORC010000158.1 GCA_021108335.1 Phycisphaerae bacterium | reverse complement strand
CAGCGGTCTTCTAAACCGCAGGTCAGAGGTTCGAGTCCTCTCAGGCGCGTTTGTAAAACCTGATGAGTAATGAAGGCATGAATCAGGGGCATCAGGGCGTTGCCGTCAGGCAGAGCTTTGCGTTTATCTCGCGGCAAAGGTTATCTGAAATGCCAAAAAAACGGGCCGTCTGCAAATAATGCAGACAGCCCGAAAAATAACACACGCTCGCTCCGATAGTCCATCAACTTCAAATCCGAAGCCAGTCATATTCAATTGTCAAAACTTCCGGTTTATTATCCGGCGATCAATTGCTTTGCGATATCGACAGCCGTGGCGGCGTCCGCGGCATATCCGTCGGCTCCGATTTCGTCGGCGTAGTTCTGTGTAACCGGTGCGCCGCCGATCATCGTCTTGACGTCCAGCCCCGACGCCTTTGCCGCCTTGACGACCTCAGCCATCTGCGGCATGGTGGTCGTCAGAAGTGCGCTCATTGCGCAAAGATGTGCGCCTTCGCTCTTGGCGAGTTCGACAAACTTTTCCGGGCTGACGTCGATACCGGCATCGATTACCATGAATCCGCCGCCGGTGAGCATCATGCCCACGAGGTTTTTGCCGATATCGTGCAGGTCGCCCTTGACCGTGCCGAGCACAACCTTACCCAGCGGTTCCACGCCGGCTTCGGCAAGTTTGGGCTTGAGGATTTCCATGCCGATTTTCATCGCACGGGCTGCGATAAGAACTTCCGGGACATACACTTCATTCGCTTTGAAACGTTTGCCGATAATATTCATGCCGGCAATGAGACCCTCTTCGAGTATCTCCTTGGGGTTCATGCCTTCATCCACCGCCTGGTTAGTCAATGCTTCAACCGTCTTACAATCACCACGAATCAGCGCTTCTGCCAATGCTTGCAAATCTGCCATTATCTTTCTCCTGAAATTAGTAGCACTTGTTGCCATCCCTATGGCCACAAGCGAATTATACCCATGAGGAAAAACATACAAGCCTCAAAATCACATTTTTCCCAAAAATATTTAAAATTAAAGGGTTTCTGGTATTTTATGGCCGGGTTTTGGTAAAAAAAGACTTTTTAAGAAAGCGATATCGTAATACGGGCTTTCTTTTCGCCCTTGAAATTCTTTTCGGACTTTCTGGGAAAGCGATACCGTAATATGGGCTATTTCTTTTTGTCCTTGGGATTTTTTTCGGACTTCTTGTCTTTCCCGGCGTCATCTTTTTCGACGGGTTTTGGAATGACCTTTGTTTCCACGGTTGGTTTTTCAAACATCCATGGCGGCTGATATGTCGCCAGCGTGATCTTTTTCCCGTTGAAAGATTCGAGTTTCTTATCGGCATCCCGCGCTTGTGCCAAAACGGGATAGCCTTCCAGTTCGGACATCTTCATGACAGCCTGGTAGTATTTGCGAGCCGCCTTGAAATCGCCCTGGTTTTCGGCAAGCTTTCCAAGCCCCAATTTTGCCGTACCGACCAGCACAGGGTATTTACCGTATTCGCTGACGATTTTTTCATAATTTTTCCGCGACTGCGACAGGGCGTCGTCACGTTGTTTTTTGTCCGGTGCGTTCAGTACCATGTTCGCGAAAATCCGTCCCAACTCCAACAGCGAGCCGGCTGCGATTCTTTCGTTCGTGTCCTGCCCCGAGAGTTGCCGTAGCCCGTTGATTACCTCGTCGGACACAGGCCCGGGCAAGGTCGCCTGAGACTTGAAGCGATCGAACTCGCCCTGGACTTCCGCCTGCTGTGCATCAGCGTGACGGTTCAAAAAAACCCAGCCCAGTGCAACTATCGCTATAATCAATACCACCCAGCTCAGCCGGATCGCGTTCCTCTTGAAAAAAGAACCTATCCTGCTGAGTTCCGCATCCAATGTGTTGTGCTGCAATTCGTGACGTCTTTGGGATTTCATAATTTCTTCCGCTGCTTTGCGTAAAATTTTTTCAGTTTAGTTTCTTTTTAACTATTTTTTTGCCCCGCCGCGGCTGGGCCAAATCGCGACTTCTATGTAGGTGCTTCCCCAGCTTCCGTCTCCGTAGACGGTTATGCGGCATTTTTCTTTATCTTTAACGAAGTCGATGGTAGCTCGGCCTTGAACAAGCTGCTTCGTGGTTTGCGACCATCGGTTCATGGGCATCTGCTTCTCGAAAAATTCGATTACGAAGGCCTTCTCCCCGTCGCCCTTGTAAAGGTGATCGACGAACCGAAGCGTCCCGTCGGTCCAACTGCGGGATCGCATCTCTTCCAGCGCGAAGGTTGTTGGAGTGGGCACATCCGCTACGGACGAGCGGGATTTCGCGACCAGCCCCGTGCCGGAACTCGGAACGCAACCGCCGACCGCCACAACCGCCAGCATGGAAAGTCCAACAACCGCCGCCGAAATCGTTGTCGAATTTAAATTTAAAAAACTCTTCCCTGATTTTTTCATGGCATATCTCCCTACACAGTAAAGCGTGTACCATGTTGTAAAACGAGTGTATTGTCAAGTAAATTTGCTCGTTCCTGGTTCCTGCTTTTACCCGTTTTTTGTAGGCCGGGTCTTGACCCGGCGAAAAGAAGGCGAAGCCTTCTTTCATGACTGCGGCTGACCCGGATGGGACGAACTTGTTGCATGTGCCATGCAATTGCCGGGTCAAGGCCCGGCCTACAAAAACAGTGCCACCCGACTGACTACTGGGATCAACAACGTGCCGCATAACCCCCGCCAGAAAATCAGGTCGTTGGTGGTCAATTGGTGTCGTAGGTGGTGTTTCGCCAGACGATTTTCGCGCCCGACCGGAGGGCAGCCATGGTTTTTATGAGCAGGCACGCGACCCATCCGCAGCCAATGGGATACAAAAGCCCCAGCCACCAGGACGAGCCGGCGTGGTGGTAGAATCGCGAAGTCATAACCAGTTGGGCAGCTAAGCCTACCGAGCCGACCGCCGCACACGCCTGCCACCACTGTTGAGGGCCTACCCCGGCTAGCACCATCGCCCAGCCGATAGCCATCGTTACAAACGGCGTAAGCCCGCGGCCGGTCAACACCCCCAATGCCTTCAAAAGCCGCCATAAATTCTGGAACGATCCGACGAAAATTCGCACCCAGCCCCGCTGTATCTGCTCCAGCGACGTATACATGCGGACGGAAAACAGCCCGACGGTGGGAACCGTTTGCAGATTTCGCCCCGATGTTTTGATTTTCCGGGCCAGGTCCATGTCCTCGATCAGGCTGCCCTTGATCGCCTCGTGCGTGCCGATGGCCTGGTATGCTTCTCGCCGCATGAGCATGAACATTCCGTTGGCGTAGGCTTCGGGGCGTTTGGGGTTGTTCACGCGATGCGGCGGGAACCAGATCATCAACACGCCGCCGCAAATCGGCAGCAGGAACCGCTCCCAGAAACCGCCCATCGTCAGCGTCGGCAGCAGGCTGAGCATGTCAGTCTGTTTGTGCAAGGCGAATTCCATCGCCAGAGACAGCGTCTTCGGCGAGTCGAAGGTGCAGTCCGCGTCGGTCATGCACAGCCAGTCGCTGGTGATTTTCGCCAGGCCGTTCTGCATGGCGTGGTTTTTGCCGCACCAGCCTTCCGGCAGCTCGGTAATCTGCAGCAGTTTCAATCGGGAATCGCCGGCTGCGATTTGCCGGACGATTTCGGCGGTTTTGTCCTCGCTGCGGTCGTCGACCACGATCAGTTCCAGGTTCGGGTAGTCCTGTCCCAGCAGCGATTTTACGCAGGAGGCGATATTGGCTTCTTCGTCTTTGGCGGCGACGACGACGCTGAGTTTCGGCAGCGCCTCGGCTGGCTGTGAAAAATCTTCGGTCAGGTGGAACGCGTTTCGCCATGCCCGCAGCGCGAAAATATTGCGGGCGATCCACTCCAGCCCCACGAGTCCGCCCGCGACGGTTACAATCATAGCCACTATCCACATGCTTAGCTGTTCTCCCCATTCGTCGCGGTTGCGACGGATTTCGGATTCCGCATTACCGGGTAGCTCACTCCGCCGGCGGGATACACCGCCACGCGTTGCGGGCCTCTGCCCAGGATTTTTTCCGCCGCGGCCAGTGCGTCGGCAACGGAATAAAACATCGTGATTCCCGGAAACGACATGCCTTTTTCCGCCATTGTCGGCGAAACCATCAGCAGGTGATTGCGTTGGAGTATGCCGACTGTCAGTCGGATGAATTTCTGGAAATCCCCAGCCAGCGGTGCGATAAAGCGATCCGTCAGCGAGCGCGTGGCCTCCGGGCCTAGCAGGCGAAGAAGTTTTCTCGTCCAGGCGGGTTTCAGGGGCCAGTACATTGGTTTGATTTCATCCAGTCCCGCATGGCATCCGGCAAGGCAGATTATCACCCCGTCAGGTCGGGCTGCCCGGCAGGTATTCGATATGCATTTGAAGCACTGCCACGGGTCGCGATCTCGCGGATAGGCGTTGGCAATCAGCACGTCGGCGGGTCTTTCGGGCATAATGCCGCAAGCCACCGCGCACTGCTTGGAAACCATTTGATACGTGGGCATCGGTTCGCCGGCTGCCAGCGAAACGGGATTATTTTCGCCGTCCAGAAGATACTGGATACTGAACGAATTGCCGTGATACGCATCGACCATCGCCCCGGCTGCGTCGGTTGTCGCGCGCACGGGGTTCGCCCCGGCGTCGGCGCCGACCAGTTGCCGCCACTTCCGGGAAACGCCTTGGCGGCGCAGGACGCGAATGGAACTCAAATGAGCGCAGCCGGGCAGGAACATCTTGTACCCGCCACTGAAACCCGCCCGCAGATGCGGCGAAACCGACGAAATGACAATCCGCAAATCCGATTCGACCACGCCGCGATCAATCTGGACATCCAGTTTGCCGATTCGCCCCAGGTGGATGTATCCGTGAGATTCGCTCCATGGGTTGGTGCGCCATGCGATACCTTCAGCCGCCGGGCCAAGACAGGCCTCGACTTTGTCGGGGCTGACCGGCGGATGCGAGCCGGTGGCGAAAACTATCTCCAACTGCTCGTCGGCAATGCCCGCATGACGGATTTCCCGCAGGACGATCTCGATAATCTTACCCAGCGGGCTTTGCGGGACTGGCGGATCGACCACCAGCGTTATTTTGCCGTCTTTTGCCGCCGCCAGCATATTTGAAAGAGGCTCACCGGCGACGGGTTTCTGCAAGGCCATTGCCAGTCGTTCGGGCCAATCTTCCGGGGCAGGCCGAAGGGCAGGTTCGGCAACCTGCACCAGCTTCCAGTGAGAAGGAATGGGAACGGACAACTTCCCGGTACCCCATGGAACCTGAATATCTGCCATTTACTCCGCCTCTTTGGGTGTATTATTTCCGGTTTCCGCAGCCGGTGCAGCTAGACGCTTGCACACGACGATATTATAGACGCCCAGCGGCTCGGCAAAGACCGTAAATTCTCCGAATCCCACAGGCTCCAGCAGTTCCTGGAGTTGCTGCGGGCTGCGGTGGATCATGTGCAGGCCGAACACGCGCCTGAAAAACCGATCCGTGCCGTGCCGCTTCGAAATACTGTTAAATACAATCGACGTGCCGGCGGGCATGACTTCGGCAACCGCGCGGGCAATCGATGTAATTTGCTCGTCTTCCAGATATTCGCAGATGCCGACCATTTTCACCAGGTCCACCTGCTTGTCCAGCATGCCCTTGACGTCGCGGACGTCGCCCTGGATAAACCGCACCCGCTCGGACAGCCCGCGCTCGGCAGCCTGCCGGCGGCCGTAGTCGAAGGCGTCGGAACTGATATCCACCAGGGTCGCCACGGAATCGTGCTCCGCCTGCCCCATGGCATCGGTGATGATAGTGCCCGGCCCGGCTCCGAGGCACAACACGTGGGCAGGCTCGTGGGGGGCGTGGTCTATAAGCCTGGCAATCAGGCGGGATGCAAGTCGCCGGCGATTCCGCAGGGCCGTCGGTATCGAGCCGCTGGTTACCAGCATCTTGTCGATGCCCTTTTCGGGGTTACCGTCGTAGCTGATAACCATGCTCCGCCATCCGCCCGGATCCCGCCAGTTGGACAGCGCCAGCTCGCTCTTGCATATACGCAACAAGCCCTTAACCATCGCAGCCGGCAGATAATTGGCCAGCGGATTTATCAGCAGCTTCTTGGCAATCCGCGCAGGGATGCTCAGCCGCTCGAACTCTATGTCCTCAACCCATGATTCCACAGGCAATTCTCCGGTAAATCAGACTGTAATCGCAAATTCTCGCAAATCCTCAAATCGGCAAAATGCCTCCGATACAGGGGAAATATTATACCCATACCCCCTCCCTATGTCTATCGGCCTATTCAGAGTTTCGATGATAACCGTTGAGGAAATTGTCGCGGGCGTCTATGCTACAGGCATGGCTGATATTTACACATGCTGCATATGCAACGAAACGCAATCCGCTCCGCCGGAAACCGCCGAAATACGCTCCAATGTCCGCCGGTTCGCACACGAAACCTTCCGACTGTGGCGGTGCAGCCGCTGCCGGAGCATCCATGCCGACGGCGAGGTGGACCTCGACGCCTACTACAAATATTACCCGTTTTTCGCCCAGAAACTGGATTGGGCACTGAAAATGGGATATCGGGGCCTGTTGTGGCGACTGAAGCGGGCCGGCCTGACGCGGGAGCATCGGATACTCGATTACGGCTGCGGCAGCGGGCTGTTGGTGAAATTTCTCGTCCAGCGGGGCTACAAGGCTACCGGTTACGACCCCTATTCCGACGACCACGGCGACCCGGCTGCCTTGGATGGGGAATATGACTTCCTCATCGCCCAGGACGTCGTGGAACACGCCCCGGAACCGCTGGCCATCCTCAAAACCCTCGACAGCCTGACCAGCCCCGGCGGCACGATTGTCGTCGGTACGCCCAACGCCGCGGGCATAGACCTCACGAACGTGGAGAAACACGTCCATCCGCTCCATCAGCCTTTCCACCGGCACATTTTTTCGATTGACGCGCTGCGGCGGGCAGGCGAAGACCTCGGCTGGTCGATGGGGAAGGTACATTACACCCCGTACACAAACATGCCATTGCTGAGCCTGCCGTTCATGCACCACTACATGAAAAGCTACGACGGCACAATCGACGTGCTGTTCGACCGCTCGGCGAACATGAAAATATGGCTGAACCCGAAAACATGGTTCCTGCTGCTGTTTGGATATTTCCTCTGCGACAAGGCCGACATAGTAGCAATATTCTCCCGCAAACAATAAACCTCCCGCAGCGCTTGGGTGGCATGAGGAATGTAGGGTGGGTGCTTGCACCCACGTGGTTTATCTCTTCGGATTTCGATATTCGGATTTCGAATTTGTTTTTGTTTGGGTGGCATGGTCCCCAGGGGACCATGTGTTTTTACCCGTTTTCGGTAGGCCGGGTCTTGACCCGGCGAAAAGAAAGGCGCAGCCTTTCTTTCATGAAAATCCCATCCAATAATACATTCTTGGAAAAACGTGTTTTTCACCGTTGCTAATCCGAATTGGACGAACTTGTTGCATGTGCCATGCAATCGCCGGGTCAAGACCCGGCCTACAAAAACTGTTGCTTCACGACACCCGCCGCGCGAGGAGATTGAAAATGGCTACTCTGCCCGCGGGTTATTGGGGCAGACTTAAACCGGCGGTTGATTCCATCTCGCCGATGGCCTAGACTGCTCTGCATGAGCGACGCGAAAATACAAGTATATTTCAACGGCAAGATCATCCCCGCCGACGAGGCGAAAATATCCATCGCCGATCCGGGGTTCCTGCACGGGGCCAGCGTGTTTACGACAATGCTCGCCCATAACGGCGTGGTGTTCGGCTTTCCCCGCCATCTCGAACGCCTGGCTGATACGGTTCGACTGTTGGGACTTAACGTTCAGGCCACCACCGGCGAGCTGGTCGAGGCTGCCTACGCTGTGCTCGACGCCAATGGCCTGTCCGAGGCGCGGCTGCGTATCACCCTCACGCCAGGCCCGCCCGACGGCCCGGCTACGACGCTGATTACCGCCGTCGCGCTGCCGGACTATCCCGCCCAGTGGTACGAAAAAGGCATTGCCGTAGTCGTCGCGTCCCTGAAACAGGAAGCCGGCGACCCGATATTCGGCACGAAGACCGGATGCTATCTGCCGCGAGTTCTCGCCCGGCAGGAAGCCGCCGCCAAAGGCACCGAAGACGCCCTGTGGTTCACGGCTGACAACCGCCTGGCTGAGTCCTGCTTCTCCAACGTATTCCTCGTGTTGGACGGGAAAGTTTGCACCCCGCCGCGAGATACGCCCGTGCTGCCCGGCGTGGTGCGCGAGGCTGTGCTGGAGCTTTGCGGGAAGCTGGATATTCCCGTGTGCGACGATGGGCCGCTGACGGTAAAGGAAATGCTCGCTGCCGACGAGATATTCCTCACAAGCTCGTGCATGGGCATTCGGCCGGTGATTCGCGTAGAGCAACACCCCGTGGGCGACGAAATGCCCGGGCCGATTACGAAGAAAATTACCGAAGCGTACCGGCAGCTTCTTGACGAGCAATGCCGCCTGCGAGACAATCCACCCGGCCCGGCGGACAAATAGCCCGGCGACTTTGAACCCGATTCCAGAAAGGCAACCATTATGAAAGTTCGTGAAGTCTGTGGAGTTCTGAATGAAATCGCGTCGCCGGTACTGGCGGCGGAGTGGGACAACGTTGGGCTGTTGATCGGCGATCCCAAGGCCAGGGCGGACAAGCTGCTTTTGTGCATCGACCTGACCGAGGATGTGCTGGCTGAGGCGATCCGGCTCAAGGCGAAGATGGTGATGGCCTATCATCCGGTAATTTTCAAGGGCATCAAGCGGCTGACGACGGACAGCGCTTCGGTCGCCTATGCCGCGACCCGTGCGGGCCTGGCAGTGTATTCCATGCACACCGCCCTGGACGCAGCCGTTGGCGGCACGAACGATGTGCTGGCGGACGTGCTGGGGCTTTCCGACCGCAGGCCTTTGGTATCGGTTTTCGCCGGTGGCCGCTGCAAAATCACCGTATTTCTGCCGGCGGACGAATTGTCCACCGTTGCCAACGCAGCCTTCAACGCAGGGGCTGGGATTATCGGCGACTATCACGACTGCTCGTTTTTCTGCCAGGGGATCGGCACGTTCTTCGGTGGAGAGGGCACTGCCCCCGCCGCCGGACAAGCCGGCCAGCACGAAGCCGTCGAGGAAGTCCGCCTGGAGATGGTAGCCCCGCGGTCGAAGGTGGTCGCGGTCTGCCAGGCCATTCGGCAGGTGCACAGCTACGAAGAACCGGTTATCGACGTTTATCCGCTGGAGGATGTGCCCGTCGCTGCGGAGGTGGGGATGGGACGCGTGGGCAGGCTGGCCAAGCCCGCCAAGCTGCCGGTGGTGATTAATCGGATAAAGAAGGCTCTGGGTGTGAAGAAGATTCTGCTGGCGGGGGAGGCCGGCGATCGTCAGATTGGCACGGCTGCGGTCGCGGCAGGGGCGGCGGGATCGATATGGCGGGATGCCGCCGCAGCCGGGGCGTCATTGTATCTCACCGGCGAAATGCGACACCACGACGCGCTTGCCGCGGCGGCGGCGGGGTTGAGCGTGGTATGCGTCGGCCATTCCCATTCGGAACGCCTGACGCTGGAACACTTGGCAAAACGCCTCACAAAAGAACTGCCGAAAGTCAAAACCATCCTCTCAAAAGAAGACCGCGACCCGTTTGAAGTAGTATGACGCCAGTGTCGCGGCGGCCTGGGAAGGCCGCCGCGCGTAGGGTGGGTGCTTGCACCCACGCGTACTCCCACCATGGTACTGCAAATCTATGCCACTATCTCCGGTGTAGCGCTGGGATGAAAAATTCATTTCCACGCGATTCATCATGGCGACCTAATCCAAAACAAATCCGAAATCCGAATATCGATGGGTGTCGCGAAGCAACCGTTTTGGGTAGGCCGGGTCTTGACCCGGCGATTGCATGGCACATGCAACAAGTTCGTCCAATTCGGGTCAACCGTGGCAAAAAACACGTTTTCCCAAGGATGTGTTATCGGATGGGATTTTCATGAAAGAAAGCTACGCTTTCTTTTCGCCGGGTCAAGACCCGGCCTACAAAAACGGGTAAAAACGCATGGCTTGCAAGCCTGTCCCCAGGGGGCAAGCCATGCCACACAGGCTTTAGACTTTGGGCATTAGACATTGGTCATTGGGTCGTTCCGCTAGAATTGCTTGAGGAATCGGATGTCGGATTCGAATAGCATGCGGATGTCGGGGACGTTGTGCTTTCGCATGGCCATTCGCTCGATGCCCAGGCCAAACGCCCAGCCGGTGTACTTTTCCGGGTCGATGTTGACCGATTCGAGCACGTTGGGGTCCACCATGCCGCAGCCGCCCAGTTCGATCCAGCGGGTCGAGCCGTCGGCGTAATGGAACAGCACGTCCACCTCGGCGGACGGTTCGGTGAAGGGGAAAAAGCTCGGCCGAATGCGGGTCTGCACATCGTCGCCGAAGTAGGCCTTGCAGAACTGATCGACGCAAGTCTTCAAATCCACCATCGTTACGCCCTCGTCCACGTACAGCCCTTCAAGCTGGTGGAACATGAAGCTGTGCGTCGCGTCCACGGTGTCAGGCCGGTAGACCCTTCCCGGAGCAACGATGCGAATTGGCGGCTCGGTGTTTTCCATGATGCGAATCTGCACGGTTGACGTCTGGCTGCGGAGCATTGCCTCGTCGTGAAGATCGCTTTCGATGTAGAAATTCTCCAGCGAGTCGCGGGCTGGATGATGGGCGGGAATGTTGAGATCGACGAAGTTGTGCTGCTCGTCCTCGACCTCCGGCCCGTAGACCACCTCGAAGCCCATCCGCCCGAAAATGTCGCTGATCTCGTGAATGGTCTGCGTGATGATATGCACATGGCCGATGCGCGGCGACCTGCCCGGCAGCGAGACATCCTCCAGCGGGCCGGTCGGGCCGGCTGCGGTGCCGATGGAGCTTTTCTTCTCTTCGAAGGCCTTGGCAAGGGCGTTTTTCATCATGTTGGCGGTCTTGCCGTACTGGCCCTTGACTTCCTTGGGAAGTTCCTTCAGCCGGGCCATCGCGTCTTTGACCGCGCCCTTACTGCCGAGATAGGCAATCCGCCATGCTTCCAGCGCATCGGCGGAATCCACGGCTGCGAGTTTTTCGGCAGCGGCGGTCTGGAGGGTTTCCAGTTGCGTTTTGAGTTCATCCCAACTCGGCATGGCGCACCTTTTACGATTATAAATCGATGTCGGATGATATCGGGTGCCATGCTTCTGCTTGCAGAAGCATGCGTTTTTGCCGATTCCTCATGGCGACCCCTGCGGTGTCGCCATGCCACCCAACTTGCACAGGTTACAAACCTGTGCCACTAATCTTTTTTGATCGCGTCCGTTCCGCAGGCTGCGGTAAGGATTTTGTCGAAGGCAGCCGGGTCGGCGATGGCGATTTCGCTGAGCATCTTGCGGTTCAGCTCGATGTTGCTCTTGAACAGCCCTTCGATAAGCTGGCTGTAGCGAAGGCCTCGCTGCTTGCAGGCAGCCGAAATGCGGGTAATCCACAGCCGGCGGAACTGGCGTTTGCGGGTCTTGCGGTCGCGGGTCGCGAAAACTCCCGCGCGGAATACCTTTTCCGTAGCGATACGGAATCGGCGGGAATTCGCCCCGTAAAAGCCTTTGGCGGCTTTGAGGACTCTTTTGTGTTTACGTGTGCGGGCAGCGCCCTTGCGTACTCGTGGCATGATTTACTCCTTGTTCGGTCGATGGACTCCCGCGAGGGGACGTTACTCGCCGAATGCTCACCGGAGCATCCAGTTGCCCCGTTAAGTTCGGGGCTTCCCATCGGACCAGCTTTCCTGTTCCAGTTTGTCTTACATTCCAAGCATACGCTTGGCTTGCTTGGTGAAGGCTTTGCTTACATCCTTGACCTTGCGGAAGCTGCGCAGTTGCTTGTTGTTCTTGCGACTCTTGAGGTGGCCGGAACCGGGGCCGTACCGCTTTATCTTGCCGCTTCCGGTAATCTTGACCCGTTTGGCCACCGCTTTATTTGTCTTTTGCTTGGGCATTTATCTATCCTGATATTACAGCGAAACATACTGTTCCATACGTCATACGTTCACGGTTCCCCCGACAACAAGAGGGAAAGACGAGGCATTCTATTGAGAAACGCCCGCGTTGTAAAGGGGTTATCGAAAAAAAATCGGGAATGCGAGCGATCCGGCCTATAAAATTTATAATTGTCTTGGCTATACAAACTTTGTATAATGGTATGGGAAGGAAATAGTCATGAACGTAACCGTAAATCTTTCGTTTCAAGACTCGCTGCTTACGCAACTTGACCAGGTAGCCAGGAGCGAATCCCGCAGCCGCTCGGAACTGATCCGCGAGGCGGCCCGCATGTATATCGAACGCAAACGCCAATGGAACGATATTTTCACAATCGGCGATAAGACCCGCTGCAGGAAAGAGATTACCCCAGAGGTGATTTCCACGGAAATCTCAGCCCATCGGAAAGGGCAATAGCCGGTGCGGATTGTTTGCGACACCAACGTCCTGATATCCGCGATTCTCTACGGGGGCCGGCCTCGGGATGTGCTGGAGGTTATTATCGAGGGGAAGGTTTGCGGATTTATTTCGCCGGCCATTGAGCAGGAGTTTCAGGACGTACTGGGCAGAAAGAAGTTTGGCCTATCGGTGTCGCATGTCTATCAGATTTGTCAAAATCTGCGTGAATTACTGCATCCCGTCTTTCCCAAAGAGACGATTTCCGTTATCAAAGAAGATCCCGACGACAATGCGATTTTGGCTTGTGCGATAGCGGCTGACGCGGATTGCATCGTCTCGGGCGACCGCCATCTCCTGGACCTCGGCGAATTTCGCGACGTGAAAATCGTAACTCCCGCCGAGTTTCTTCAACACATGAAATAACCACATATCACCAGCCTCCTCCAACTCGCGGGAGATTTTTTAACAATTTTACAAATAGTACTTGATCTAAATAACATTCCCGGTTAAAAAGTTCATCGTGTTGAACATTCTTCTTTCGCCCGGTGGGGTGAAACGGTGTGAGAATCGATGGGAACAATGGCCACGGATAGCGACATAGTATTGGAAAAGATGCGAGAGCTTTACGAATCGCTCCTTTGCCATGACGGCTTCGGCGAGATGCGGCTGGAGATGCGCATCCTCAAGAAAGGGCAGAAGGAAGTGATTATCCACTGCGGCAAGCAGTATCGGTACGTGGTTGATTTTGAGACGGCCGGGGGCAAGCTTCACGGTTCCGGGGGATGATATATCGGACGCCAATGCGGGCGAGAGGCCCGAGACGGATTTTGAAAATTTTACTTTTTAATGCCGGTGGATAGCGACTCAGTGGTTGAGTAACTCCCGGCGGGTACCGGAAA
>JAIORC010000257.1 GCA_021108335.1 Phycisphaerae bacterium | reverse complement strand
AGGGCTTCGCCGATTGTGGGGATGTATTTTTCGATGTAGTTGCGTTTTTTGAGTTCCTGACGCAGCCGGACAGCCTTGCGGATGTGGATGCCGAGGCGGCGGCCGCATTCCTGCAAAGCCAGGCGGAGTTCCTTGAGAATTTCCGGGTAAGACGCGATAGCCTCTTTCGATTCGCTGGTGAACGGCACCCATACCGACCCCATGTGGACGAAGATCGCCAGGTCGCCGCCGGGCAATGCGCCGCGGCCTTGCGGCAGGCCATACTTTTTCCAGCTCATCTGCACGACGGATTTGTGGATCGCGCACGCCCCTTGCTGGTATTGCAGCGGCACGCGATTAGCCAGCCGCATGACCTTGGCAAGCTGATTGTCACCGTTGCCGTTACCATTGCCGTTTTCCTCTTCGATTTCCAATTCCAGCCGTTGGGTTTTCTCGGCAGAGGATTCTTTTTTCCCGTATGCGATGGCGACTTCGATAACGAACGGGTTGCCGCGATAGACAGCCGGTCTGCGCGAGACGGCTGTGTAGAACTCCGCGGCTACGACTTTCTCCAAGCCGCCGATAAGCTGCTCCTCGCCGATGGGTACGACGCAGTTGGTGTTCGGTGCGAGAATTTTCGTTTCGGCGACGGCGCGATACAGGGCCTTTGCCATTTCGCCGTCGATACGCGACGGGCGGGTTTTTATGGTTATCCCAGCCCCGGCGGCGTCGATAATCTCCTTGGCTACTCGCGGCGTAACGCGGGAGAATTCGCTGGTGAAGAATTGCTGTATCGACCGGGCTGGGGTGTCCTGGATCATTTTTATCAGCACGCCGAGTTCCACGCCATGCGGGTGCGGCTTGACTTCCTTCGGAATCGGGGGCAGTTGCTTCGTGGCTGCGGCGTATCGCTCGACTCGTCCGTCGGGGGCGGTGTATGCGAAGGTAACGTGCGGATTGGCGATGGCGGTTTGCAGCAGATATTCGTCGACGCTCTGGCGGCCTCTCTGGTACTTGGCCTCCAGCTCGATTTCCACTCGCGTGCCGTGCGGGGCGTCCCATTCGACGACTTCGTCGCGGATGATTTCCGGCTTATTTTTGCGGGTGTCGATTTTGAGCGTGTAATGGTGCGCCTGCGCCCGGCTGCTGATTCGGCTGATGATGCGGACGGGTTGGCCGGTGGTCAAAAGGCCATACATGCCGGCGGCGCTTATGCCGATTCCCTGCTGCCCGCGGCTCATCCGCAATCGATGGAACTTGCTGCCGTATAACAACTTACCGAAAATATTGGGTATCTGCTGCTTGACGATGCCCGGGCCGTTGTCCTGCACGGCTACCAGGTAATGCGTATCGGAAACCTGTTGGATATCGACTTCCACCTCCGGCAGAATGCCCGCCTCCTCGCAGGCGTCCAGGGCGTTGTCCACGGCTTCCTTGACGGTGGTCAGCAGGGCCTTGCGGGGGTTGTCGAATCCCAGCAGGTGGCGGTTCTTGGCGAAGAACTCGCTGACGGAAATGCTCCGCTGGGCCTTGGCCATGCTCTCGGCGGTGGCGTATCCCTTACGCTTCCTGCGGACAGGGGCGGCGACGGGTTCTGCGGGTTTCGCAGATTTTGCCACAGATTTTTTCGCGGGTGCGGGGGTAGTTTTTTTCGTGGCCGGGGGTGCGGCAACAGCCTTTTTCGTGGCAGGGCGGATTGCAGCCCGCTTTGGCGGGGTAGAGGTCGCCTCGGTATCGAACAGGGTGGGGGCTGCTGTCTTTGCGGCGGATTTTTTCGCAGCCTTCTTCACGCCAGCCTTGCCGGCGGATTTTCTGGTGGTCTTTTTTGCGGTTTTTTGTGAGGTCTGTTTTGCCATCCGTGATTCCTTGCGTCTATGGCGGGAATCCGTTTCCCGTCGTGAAATACCGTAGATATAGTAATGCCCAGCCCCGCCGCCGTCAAGACAGACTCTTACTACTGCGGTGGGGCAATATCAACTGTCGCAAACGGGGCGGGCATGGGATATAATTTCGGGTCTATGTGTGGAATTGCGGGAATAGTTGATTTTTCGGGTGGCGTGCAGGCTGGGACGGTCGAGTGCATGCGGGAGACCTTGCGCCATCGCGGGCCTGACGACGCGGGGCTTTGGGTCTCGCCGGACGCGGTTGTCGGGCTTGGCCATCGCCGCCTGAGCATTCTGGACCTTTCCGACCGCGGGCGTCAGCCGATGATCGACCCCGCCGGGCGAGCAGTTATCGTCTATAACGGGGAGGTCTACAACTTCGCCGAAATCCGCAGCCAATTGATCGGCAGGGGAGTGAAATTTGCCTCCGATACGGACACGGAAGTGATTCTCCAGGCGTATTTAGCCTGGGGCGAGGCGTTTGTCGAGCGGCTGGAGGGCATGTTCGCGATCGCGATTTGGGATACCGCCGCCCGGTCGCTGCTGCTGGTGCGGGATCGGCTCGGCGTGAAGCCGCTGTTTTACGCCCGAACCGCCGGCGGACTTGTTTTCGGCAGCGAAATTCGCGCGGTGCTCGCTTCGGGGGCGGTTGCGAAAGACCTTTCGCCGGAGGCAGCGTGGGATTTCTTCAGCTACGGGTATGTGCCGACGCCCGCGACGATCTATCGCGACGTACGAAAACTGCCGCCGGCGACGATGCTGAAGTTCAGCGGCGGCGAATTTGAGACAAATCAATACTGGCAGGCGAATTTCGAGGCTTTGGGTGACGGCCGGGAGGTTGCGGAGCGGAAAATCCGCGAGTTGATCGACCAGTCGGTCGAATCGTACCTCGTCGCCGACGTGCCGACGGGGTCGTATCTCTCCGGCGGAGTTGACAGCAGCATCGTAACGCAGCGGGCTGCGGATATTTTTCACACTGCCCGTACCGGCGGCGAGTCGCATCGCCTCGGCGGCGGCAATTTGCACACGTTTACCATCGGTTTCGACGTGCAGGAGCATTCGGAGGTGGATTTCGCCCGCCAGGCGGCGGCGGAGTACGGCACGGATCACAATGAGATGATCGTTTCCCGGCAGATGGCCCATATGTGCGACGATGCGATAATCGATATGTTCGACGAGCCGTTCGCCGCGTCCAGCACGATTCCGATGACGTTCCTGGCTGAGATGGCCCGGCGGAAAGTAACGGTCGCCCTGTGCGGAGAGGGCGGCGACGAGACGTTCGGCGGTTATAGCTGGTACAAGTGGTGGCTGAGGTTCCGGCAGCCTGGCTTCTGGAAGACCGGCCTCGGCCAGGCGACGCGGCGGATGGTCGAGGGGATTACCGGGCATCGCAGGAAGAAATGGCGGCTGGCTGGGCTGGAATCGGTCGAGCTATACGCCCAGCTTATGGGTGCGGTAACCGGCGGTGATAAGGCGAAAATCTTTTCCGCCGAACTGGCTGGGCACTTGGCTGGGCGGGACGAGGCGGCCTACTTCCGCCAACATTGGCGAAACGACCTGCCGCCGATGGCGAGGATGCAGCACGTCGATATGATGACGTTCCTGCCGGATTTGAACCTCACCCGCGCCGACCGCACCAGCATGCGCGTGGGCCTGGAATTACGCGTGCCACTGTTGAATCACAAGCTTATCGAGTATACTATCGGGCTGCCGGAAGAAATACGCACGCCCGGCGGCAGGTTAAAAGGGCTGTTCAAGGATGCCGTAAAAACTCGTCTGCCGGAGGCGATCCGCACGCGGAAGAAAAAAGGGTTCAGCGCCCCCGTCAAGCAGTGGTTTACCGGTAAAGACTTGTCGCAACTGGTGTTAGATGTCCGGGCGGAAAGGCCTGAACTGGCCGGCGCGTGGCTGAGCGGCAGTCTGGAGAAGACGGCTGCGGGAATGACCGGGTCGCGGGCGTACAAATTGTGGGTTTTTCTGCGGTGGCTGAGGCGGCATGGGCAATAGCCCGGCGGAAAAATGAAAAAAATGGGAACGAATTTCTACGAAACTCGTCTCAATACGTATGGTTATATAAAAGTTGGCCGACAGGGTGTGTTTATGGGAAGGCGTCTGTATACATTTTTGCTTGCGGTGCTGGTTCTCGCTGCGGTCAGCGTTTGTGCTGATCGGGCCATGGCACAGCAAAGGGTTGTTGGGACCGTGCCTGTGGCCCAGCCGTGCCAAGTTTTGCCGGGGAAGGTTGTCGTTAATACTCCCGGTTCTTCGGTATCCGGTAAAAGTTCGCTTTCGCTGGTGAAGCAGGATTCCTACATGGTCGACTGGCTTCGCAAGGCCCAGAAAAGTATCAAGCAGAAGGATTACAGCCAGGCGATCAAGATACTTCAGGCGTTGATCGAGAAACAGGATGGCGGATTCATCCAGATAGGGGACAAGCACAAGCGGCTGGTTACTTTGCAGGTGGCTGCCAATATGATTTTGGGTTCCATGCCCCCGGGCGGCCTGGAGCGATATCGCAACCTGTATGATCCCAAGGCGCAAAAGAAATACGGCAACGCCCTGGCGAGGGGGAAAATCTTCGATCTCCAGCGGGTAGCGACGTTTTACCGCCATAGTTCGTTCGGCCCGAAGGCATTGGGGCAGTTGGCGGCTTGGCAGTTCGATCATGGCCGATTTCTCCAGGCGGCGGGTTACTGGCGGCAACTTGGCGAGCAGACCGGCCAAGCCGAGGCGTTGCGTCTGGCCAAGCTGGCAGCGGCGTATCATCTTGGTGGGGATGATGTCCGGGCGAAAAAAACCGCTGATATGCTGCGAATGAAGTTTGCCGAGTCCCGTGCGGTGGTGGGGGGGCGCGAGCAGTCTTTGACGGAATTTGTCGGCGGCGTTTTTGCCATGCCGACGATGACCCGATCGGCCGCTCGGAAGATTGGCGACGAATATCCCGGCTGGGGCGGAATCCCCGACGGGCTGGCTGTGATGGACGATTCTGACGTAGTGCTCGTGCCCCGCTGGCGATATCCCAAACCGGCAAGCAGCCAAAAGAATATCTATGATGAACTGATTCCCAGGACAATACTGGACTGGATAAAACCGACTCGTAACCGGGGGCGGAACAGCCAGGCATTCGCCGAACTTCGTGGCGGTAACGTCTGCATGAAAACGGTTTGGAATCAAGCGCACACGAGCAAGGGAAAAGCTTTATTCAGTGTTCCGGCGATACTTCGGCCTGTCGTCGTGGGGAACCAGGTAATTTACCGGGACGCCCAGCGAGTCCGCGCGTTGGACATTTACACGGGCAGGTTGCAGTGGGAATCTCGTTTGCTGCCCCTGAAACGCCGAGGCGGAATTGTGGGTAACCGTGGTATTCGGTGGCTGATTGATTGCGGGCGATACAGCCTTACCGCGGGCGGAAACAAGGTTTACACAGTGTACAACTTTCCCCCATTTACGCGACGGTCTCGTGGTTGGGGCGTTACGGTTTCACAACAGGCCGGCAAGTCGTCATCCCTGGCGGCCCTTTCGATATCGGGCGAAGGCAAGATAGTATGGGACATCGGTAACGGGCGCGGGAGTGATGATTTTCTCAAAACCTGCACCTATATTTCCCCGCCGACGTATCAGCCTGCCTGTGGCGGCCCGGCCCGGTTGTACGTGATGGCGCTGCACCTGGAGACGTATTATCTTTTGTGTCTCAGTGCGGCGACCGGGGAGATGATCTGGAAAACCGAAATTGCCCAGACCCCTCCCTCGCCTGGTCGTTCCCGCTACGGCTTCATGGCCGACGAAAACAAGTTGATAGGCACGCCTCCGGCGATATCGGACGGCAGGGTATTTGTTACCACCAATTCGGGAGTAACGGCTGCCTGTGATGCCCAGTTCGGGCAGGTACTCTGGGCTAATCAGTACTCCACCCCTACAGTCAATCGGCGCGGGTGGCGACGTTATAACTCGGGAATAACAATGTTTTTGCCGAATCCCATAATCGTGGCCAATGGCAGGGTTATCTGCATGCCAGCCGACTATGCCAAGGTAATGGCGCTGTCCGTGGAGGACGGCAAGGAAATATGGAAACAAAATCGCGACAAATTTTTCTACCTTACCGGCGTAGATCACGACAGGATACTGATCAGCGGCGATGCGGGGGCCAAGCTTCTTTCCACGCGGAACGGGGAAACTCTCTTCAAGGCCAAGGCGGTTCGCAACCCAACCGGCAGGCCCGCAGTAACACATACGCAAATTCTGATTACCGGCGACGGCGTCTTGCAGCGTCTTTCGTGGGTCAAACCGGCAGGCGGAAACGGATTCGACTATAAAGTCAGCTATTCCAGAGCCCTTGAACCGGGCGGGTTGCTTGGGAACCTTATAAGCGTCGGCGGCAAACTCATTGCAGCCAACGCGTTAGGACTTTGCGGGTACTGTAGCTACGCCGATACCTACAATGTTCTGGCGGCTGAGATGAAGGGTAAAGCCGCCGAGCCAAAAACCGACGTGCTTTTCCAGCGGGCGTACCTGTCGTATTCGGCTGGAAAGCTGGAGCGGACGTTGGCGGATTTTCAGGCTGTGGAGAAACTCCTGGATTCGTTCAAAGATTCGAACAAGGCACGCATGGCGAAGCTGCAACTCCGCCAGGGTCTGTATCGCACGTATGTGGCGATGGGCAACGTAGCTTCGACTCTCCCGGTGATGCTGGAGAATTTTACCAAGGCCAGCCGGCTTGCCGAAACTCCGCAGGAAAAAGGCCACATGTTGATACGAATGGCCAAGTATCATGAAAAAATCGGGCAATTCTCCCGTGCACTGGACGTTGCCCATGAAATTGCAAAAAACTTTCCCAGCGAAGATCTGGTCAACGTGCAAATAGGTTCCGATGCCGACAATCGACTCTTTGGCAAAGCCCGGCTGAGAAGACCGGGGTACTATTGGGCCAGGGATTTCACCAGCCGCCTGATACAGATTCACGGGCGGGAGATTTACGCCAAGTTTGACGCCCAGGCCAAAAAGGTCCTCGACGCAGCCCGTTCCCAGGCGGATGCCCAAGGGCTCCATGAAGTGGCAAAACGTTGGCCTCACAGCAAATGGGTGGACGAAGCAGATTTCGCGGCAGCGGAGATACTTTACCGCCAGGGACAGGCAAGCCGCGGCAAACAGGCGAAAAAGAAGCTGGCCCGGGTAACTCAAATCCTTAACCGTATCGCCGGCAAGGCGAGCAGCCCGCAACGGGCTTCGGCGATGGTGGCGCTGCTTGCGATATACAAGGCCTCGGGGTGGGCGCAATCGGCAAGGCTCACACGCAACGAACTTGCCAACCTGCCCCAGGATACCAAGGTAGCCTTCGCGGATATGCGGGGCACTTTGGCGGAAGTACTCAAGACCGTTGAAAAGAAGAAGGTACCCGTAAAGACGGACGGCAAAATCGCCCCGTTTGTTTCGGGGCCGCTTCGACCGGTATTTTCCATTGCCGATACCGGTGCGTATATCCTGACGGATCAGAATTTCCGCCCCGTTCATATTGACAACATGATCCTGATGCAGAAGGGCAGGGGATTTATCTTCCTCAATCCTTCAGCATCCGACATTTCCAGCAAAGCGCATATCAAGACGTTAAAATGCACAGGCAGGGATAAAAGCAGGCTACCGGGGATAAGACTGCCGGGCACGGGAGTTCTGGCGGGGCGAACCGCGGACGGGAAGGTTGTTGTAGTCGTCGACCAGAGGCAAATAATTGCTTTTGATACTGCTACAGGCAAGCAAATCTGGAGCAAAATACCGCGGAAACTTTTGAAAACACATATCCATATCCTCATGGCTGTCGGCGATGGGCTGGTGATTTTGTCCAACTCGGGGAGAAAAGTGGTAGCCGTGGAAATGGTTACCGGTAAAGTCGCATGGGAGGCACAACTGCCAAAAGGCCAAAAGGCGAGCATGATTCATGGATACCCGCTCGTCAAAAACAGGCTGGCGGTATTTCTCAATAACAGTAAAAAGACCATCATCGCGTTGTCCCTGAAAACGGGAAAATTGCTATACACAAAAACATCCAAGACTACCACTTGGGTTTCCATCAGTCCCAATGGTCTGCTGGTAACGCTGGCGGACGGAGTGTTACGGGTTGCCAGAACCAGCGATCCCGCCAAAATTTTATGGCAGAAAAAATACAACGCCGGCACCAGGCCCAGGCTTCTGGGTGTATCACAGAGGTATATAGCGGTCCGACCGGATCATTCCGGCCGAATCGAGGTTCTGCCGTTGAGTCAACTCGACAAAGCCAAACCGATTGTTTTGACATACGCCCGGCCTGGCAAATGGAAAGGGCTTGCCTTCAGTGCTACTTTTGATGGTGAGAACATATACGTTTGGGCCACTTCATTCGGCGATATTCGAATGTCGAGCAGTGGGGTTTCCGTTCGCCGGACAGACGGGTTGTTTCTCACTGGATTCAATCTCCGGTCCCGCAAAAGGCTCTGGAGTACGACGCTTGCCATAGGTAACAACAAGCGATTGGTTCGGACCCAGCCGATGGTGGTCGGGCAAAAACACCTGGTTATTACCACGTTATATGAAACCCGCGAGGGGGCTGGTTATTGCTATATTATTGACAAATTAAGCGGCAAGCTGGCACAGAAGATCGACTTGCTGGATACGAAGAAAGGCCGGGGCCTCCAACGGCAGAGGCTGAAAAATATCGGCGGGGCGGTTATGACCGGCGGCCGGTTGGTGCTGGAAACTGAAGAAGGGATTACCGTTTACGGTGGTGAATGACATGAGAATAAACGGCGTGATGTTACGTATGGGCGTTTCGCTTGTTTTGGCGACGGCGGCAGTGGTGATTCTGGCGGTGGGAGTTTCTCCGCGTCAGACGCAGGCGGCTCCGTCGAAGATTCTTCCGAAGATGATTACCAAAGACACCGCCAGGCGGATTGAACGCGGGCTTAAGTTTCTCGAGCGTACGCAGCGACACGACGGTGGTTGGCTCAACGCTGGGGGGTATGGCACATATCCGGTGGTGATGACGTCGCTGGCGGGGCTGGCTTTGATGGCTGGCGGTTCAACGCCGGAATCCGGCCCGTATGCCAAGACGGTTTCCAAGGCGTTGAACTTCGTGTTGAATTCCGCCGAGAGCAGCCGGCAGAAGGGCAAAAAGGAAATCATGATTACCGGTGGCGGGGGGGAACACCGCAGCATGTACGGCCACGGGTTCGGGATGCTGTTCCTGGCCCAGTGTTACGGCGTGGAGGGCGACAAAACCTCCGACCGCGGCAAGCGGATGAAGGCAGTGCTCGAAGGTGCAGTGCTGCTGACCGCCAAGAGCCAGTCGGATCTCGGCGCGGCGAAGAAACACGCAGGCGGATGGACTTATTCCCCCGGCAGCCGCAGCGACGAAGGTTCGGTAACGGTTACCCAACTCCAGGCTTTGCGGGCGTGCCGGAATGTGGGAATCAAAGTGCCAAAGACGACCATCGAGCGTACGGTGCTCTATTTGAAGTACTGCCAGAAATCCGACGGTGGGATTTGTTATTCCGCGCGTTCTCGCGGCAGCAGCCTGCCGTCGATTTCCGCCGCGGCGGTCGCGTGTTTTTACTCGGCGGGCCTTTACGACCGGCGTACCGGCGGCAAGGGTTCCGAAGCGGAGATGGTCGAGAAACTGGTGGCGTATTGCAAAAAACATAACATGCCGAACAGCCGCCGCAGCAGCCATTATTTTTACACGCAGTTTTACATGGCCCAGGCGATGTACCAGCGCGGCGGGAAAGATTGGAAAGAATATTTCCCGCAAATCCGCGACAAACTCGCCGGGATGCAAATGCCGGACGGAAACTGGAACGGCGACGGTATCGGCCCGGTATACGGAACAGCCATCGCGACGATGATCCTGCAACTGCCGTATGGCTATTTGCCGATTATGCAGCGATGACGGGCTTGAATGGGAATTGACGGAACTACAGGCTGAAATCAGGGTTAGATAAGGAAACGGTTACAAAGCCATTGGCAAAACAAAAAACGGGCCATGTGCCCCTGGAATAATGCAAGGAGAACAACAGTGATTGAGAATAACGATGCAACCATGAATGGCGAGGACGTCAAGGCAATTGAGCATCTCACCGATGCGTACAAGACCATTCTCGCGGAGATGGGCAAGGCGATTGTCGGGCAGGAAGAAGTGCTCGAGCAGTTGTTGACGTGTATTTTTGCACGCGGCCATGCCATTCTCGAGGGTGTGCCCGGCCTGGCCAAGACGTTGATGGTCAGTTCGCTGAGCCAGTGCCTGGACCTCGACTTCGCCCGCATCCAGTTTACCCCCGACCTCATGCCGAGCGACATCACCGGCACGGAGGTAATCCAGGAAGACAAAGCCACCGGCCATCGCGAATTCAAATTCCTCCGCGGGCCGATTTTCAACAACATCATCCTCGCCGACGAGATTAACCGCACGCCGCCCAAGACGCAGGCTGCCTTGCTGGAGGCTATGCAGGAGCGACAGGTTTCCATCGGCGGTAACCGGATGGAGATGAGTAATCCGTTCTTCGTGCTGGCTACGCAGAACCCCATCGAGCAGGAAGGCACGTATCCGTTACCCGAGGCCCAGCAGGATCGCTTCATGTACAAGATTTTCGTGAAGTATCCCCAGTGGGACGAGGAATTCGACATCATCCGCCAGACGACGGCTGTCGAAGATGTGCGGTTGGACAAGGTGCTCAGCGGGCAGGATATCATCAAGTTGCAGGAGATTATCCGCCGCGTACCGGTGGCTGACCACGTTATCCAGTACGCCATGAGGCTGGTGCGGGCGACGCGCGTGCTGGAAGGCGACGTGCCGGAAATTATCAGCGAATATATCAGTTGGGGCGCAGGCCCGCGTGCCTGCCAGTATCTCATTCTCGGCGGCAAGGTACGGGCGGTTCTGCACGGGCGATACCACGTTTCCACCGAAGATATCTCCGCCGTGGCCAAGCCGGTACTGCGACACCGCCTGGTAACAAATTTCAATGCCGACGCCGAAGGCTACGATGCCGACAAGATTATCGACAGGCTGCTGGAGGTTATCCCGGCACAGGAGTCGGCCATCGCTACGAACCCCAGGACGGCGAAGGCGGTGGAAGAATAGCCGTGGGCAAAGGCCTGATGTCTAATGACTAATGCCGTGGGTGAGATAGACGCATAACCGGAAAACGGACTTTTGAATGGCTGAGACTAATACACAAGATAAAAACGAACTGTTGAAATACCTTGACCCGAAGGTGCTGAATAAGATTACGCGGCTGGATTTGCGGGCGCGGCACGTGGTGGAGGGGTTTATCAGCGGCTTGCACCGCAGCCCGTTCCACGGCTTCAGCGTGGAGTTCGCATCGCATCGTGAGTATGTTCCCGGCGACGACATTAAGCACATCGACTGGAAAGTGCAGGCCAAGACCGACCGCTTCTACATCAAGCAGTACGAAGAGGAGACGAACCTCAAGGCGACGTTCCTGCTCGATGCCTCGGAGTCGATGCACTATAAAAGTGCCGGCAGCGATACCCTCAGCAAATACGCCTACGCCGCGACGGCGGTGGCGAGCCTGGCGTTTTTGTTGCAGCAGCAACAGGATGCCGTCGGGCTGGGCATTTTCGATGAGGAGTTGATCAACTATATCGCGGCTTCGGGCAGTTCAAGTCAACTCAAAGCCATGATTCACGCGATGGACATAGCCGAGCCTAAGAAGAAAACCTCGCTGGAACAGATCGCCCATGCCTTGGCGGAGAAGATTTCCCGCCGCGGGCTTATCTGCCTGGTCAGCGACCTGTTTACCGACATCGACGGGGTCGTCAGGGCTTTGGAGCATTTTCGCCATTACGATCACGAGGTGGTCGTGCTGCATATTATGGACCAGACGGAGTTGGATTTCCCTTTCCAGGGCGTAACGCAGTTCATGGGTCTGGAGGAGATGGGCCGGCTGACCATCGAGCCGCGAGCGTTGCGTGATGCGTACCTCAAAGAGGTAAACGATTTCTGCCACGAGGTGAAGCGTAAGTGCGTAGCCAGCCGGATTGATTACAAGTTGATTTCCACGGCGGATCATTTGGATGCCGCCTTGTGTGCGTTCCTCGCTGCCCGTGCGGCGGCGGTGCGCAAGACGTCCGCGAAAAGATAGACGAGATATACAGGAAAGAATATGCCGTTTATACATCCAATTCTGTTTTGGCTTGGTGTTGCCGGAATTTCGATTCCGATCATCATCCATATCCTGAATCGCCGGCGGTTCAAGATTATCGAATGGGCGGCGATGAAGTTCCTGCTGGACGCGTTGCGGAAGAATCGCAAGCGTCTCCGCATCGAGGAACTGATTCTGCTGGCCTTGCGGTGTTTGATCGTTCTGCTGCTTGGCTTGGCGTTGGGGCGTTTTGTCGGTTGTTCCGCAGTCGACACGCTCGGCATTGGCGACGGTAGCAGCAGTGTTGTATTCATACTGGACGACAGTTATTCGATGGCCCAGGCCCGCGGGCAGAAAACCGAATTCGACCGCGCCAGGGACGACCTGAAAAAGCAAATCGAGTTACTCGGCGGCAAGGATCAGGTCGCAGTTTTGCAGACCAGCCGCCCGGGGCGCGAAGATGCATTCTTCCGTTTTGGTGAGATTACCGACCGCCCGGCGTTGCTTGGGCGGATGGACGCGCTTCAGCCGTCCGACATGCGTACCGGCCTGGCCGATTCGTTGCAAACGGCGGCGAATTTGCTCAAGGGCACTGCCGGGCAGAAGCAGGTGTATGTGTTCGGCGACTTCCGCCGGGTAGACCTTGCCGACGAATCGCAGGCAGCCCGGATGAAGACGATTTACGCCGACTTGCAGGCTGCCGGAGTAAAGGTGATTGCGATGGACTACGGCCGATCGGCCCGGAACAATCTCACTATCGAGAAAATCGAGTTGCTCGACAAGTTCGCCGTGTCCGGCCAGACCGCGCGGATTGCCCTGACGGTTAAAAACAACGGACAGGTGCTCGCCCGGAGTGTGCCGATTGACATGTCGGTGATGTTTTACGACGGGAAGAAAATGCGGGATGTCGCGCTGCCTATCCAGACGATCGAGTCGTTGGAGCCGAATCAGTTCTGGCGGCGGGAGATTTCCTTCACGCCGGAAACCCCAGCCGTTACGGTTATCTCCGCCAAGCTGCCGGACGACGACCTGGCGGGCGACAATCGCGCAATGGTGTCGCTGGACGTGCGAAAGGCGACGAAGGTGCTGATCGTAGACGGTCGGCCCGGCGGTGCCCGCGCGGAAGACGCCGAATCGTACTTCCTCCGGCTGGGACTCGACCCCGCCCACGACGGCAGCCACGGTTTTGCTGTCGAAACGATATCCCGCGACGACCTGGGCGATGCGGTCTTCGGCGATTACGACGTGGTATTCCTGCTGGACCTGGAGAATTTCCCCATCCAGCCGCTGGTTTCCAAAGATGGCAAGACGACGGAGAATTATCTCGCGGTGGCCCGCCTGGAGAAATTCGTCGCCGCCGGCGGTGGGCTGGTGATTTTCACCGGCGACAAGGTCGATACCGATTTTTACAACGGGCGGCTCTACAAAAAAGGCGCCGGCCTGAATCCGCTGCCGATTCGCTCGCGTCTGGGCAACCCGCGTAACCGAGAGAGATACTTCACGATAGACCCCAAGAGCATCAAGCCGACCGGCATAATGTCGTTCTTCTCCGGCGAGGCATCGGCGATTGCAAAGTTGATCCGCTTTTTCGCGGTTACGCCCGCCGACGACAAGAACCTGCTGGTAGCCGACAAAATCGCCGCCGCCCCGGTAATCGAGGCGACTTTCAACGACCGCAACACAAGTCCGGCGGTGGTGTCGCGGCGGTACGGCAGGGGGCAGGTCGTGGTCATTTATTCCACAGCCTCGCTGCGATGGAACGACTGGGC